>JABSPP010000134.1 GCA_013214275.1 Flavobacteriaceae bacterium | reverse complement strand
ACTAGTATCCTTATCAATTCGATGAACTAAGCCAGGATGCTCATTGCTGTTAGATGGCAGATTTTTAATATGATGGATAAGTCCATTGACTAACGTTCCAGAGTAATTGCCATGACCTGGGTGAACAACCATATTAGAGGGTTTATTCAATACAATAACCTCGTCGTCCTCATAAACAATATCCAACGGAATATCTTCAGCAACCAATAAATTTTCATGAGGTGGACGAGATAACACGACCCTTACGATATCTTTAGGTTTTACCCTGTGATTGGATTTCACAGGCATGTTGTTCACTAAAATATTTCCAGCTTTGGCAGCTTGCTGGATCTTATTTCTAGTGGCATTTTCAATAAAGTTCATCAAAAACTTATCTACTCGTAAAGGAATTTGTCCATCGCTAGCAACAAAACAATGGTGTTCATACAATTCTTCGTTATCTGAGTTTTCTTCAATCATGAAGTTATTTTAACCACCTTTCCCATCACCTAATACCAGGTCAATTACAGAATTTTTTGGAAGCTTTTTACCAGATTTCAGTGATTTCCCTTCAAATTTTAATCCACGAACGACGTCCTTACCAATATCCCTTACTGTAGTAAATTCTCCAATTTTAAAACCAATAGATTGCAACTGAGATATCGCCTGACGCTTCGTACGACCGTTCAAATCAGGAATTGTAATATCTCTGTATTTGGAAGGGTTGAGTGTTAAATAAATTTTTCGTTTTTCCTTTACAAAATCACCAGCTTCAGGAAACTGCTCTATTACGGAACGTTTTGGATAATTTGGGTTATAACTCGCAGAATCTATGACAATAAAATCAAGATTAAGATTTTCTAACGTCATTTTAACATCCGATAGTGACATCCTATTCAAATCTGGAACTTCAATTTTCTGATTGTGATTTGTAGTGTAGCCTAACCACCATTTGAGTAAAAAAACAAAAACCACCAAACCTACTGAGGCAATGACTATTTGACGCAAGAAAGATTTGCTTACAATAAAACGAAAGAAACTCATGATTCTTTTTTAGATGATAAAACAAAAGTAGTCAAAAATAGTATTCTTTGAATAGACAATTCTTCAATCTCACAACGAAAACTAACGAGATTTCTTATTGAAAAGTTAAATTCTTTTTTTCGAATAGAACGTAAAATTTTGATTGATATCAAAAATTATTTTTGTCTAGCTCAATATCATTCGACTAAATTTACAGCAATCATTTGGTGTTTAATCGTTTTCTTTTGCTGGGGTACTAACCCTAGTTAAACAGATCCCTTTGAGAGGGTTTCATTTAATTTTTTGAGTATACTCAAGGGAAACCCTTACAAAGGAGTTGATCAAATACACACTGGCGTATGTTTGAAATTATATCACTGATTATCAAATATTTGAATTAAATGGAAACGTGTCAAAAAAATCATGTATTTTTGTGTATCAAGCGATAAAAAATGAAAAAAAACATTGCCATCATCATGGGAGGCTATTCATCAGAAGTGGAGATCTCATTAAAAAGTGGGAGTGTAGTCTATCAATCATTAGATAGGAATAAATATCAAGGCTATCAGATTCATATTTTAAAAGACAAGTGGATATATCTAGCGAACGAAAAAGAATATCCTATCAATAAAGATGACTTTTCAGTAACAGTAGATGGGGATCAAATTCATTTTGATTGCGTCTTTAACGCCATTCACGGAGCTCCTGGAGAGAATGGAGCTATCCTAGCCTATCTGGAATTGTTAGGAATCAAACATACATCAGCCCCTTTTTATCAAATGGCACTTACATTTAACAAAAGAGATACCTTGAGTGTGGTTAGAGCATACGGAGTTAGAACAGCAACTTCGTATTATTTGAACCAGGGAGATAAAATGAATATGGTTAGTATCATTGAGAAAGTAGGACTCCCCTGCTTTGTAAAACCTAACAACGCAGGCTCCAGCTTTGGGATTTCAAAAGTGTACAACACAGAAGAACTTCCAAACGCCATCAAAAAAGCATTCAAAGAAGATTCTGAGATACTCATAGAGTCTTTTTTAGACGGAACCGAAGTATCAGTGGGAGTTATAGAGTATCAAGGAGCCATCAAGGTACTTCCCGTGACAGAAATTGTCCCAAAAAACGACTTTTTTGATTACAATGCCAAATACGAAGGAGCATCACAAGAGATCACACCGGCAAGAATTTCAGAAGAAATAAGAGAAAAAGTTCAGAAAGTTGCACAAAACATTTACCAAATTTTGAATATGACTGGCTTTTCTCGCTCAGAGTTTATTATTGTTCGTGGGGAACCTTATTTCCTAGAGATCAATACAGTACCAGGTTTAACAGCAGAGAGTATTCTGCCACAACAAGCCAAAAAAGCCAATATTAGCTTATCCGAACTATTTGACAATGCAATATCGATGTCACTTCAAGAATAATTTAAAAAATTTCAGAACGAGATTAAAATGACATCCCATTGATAAAATTCTCAACAACACATAGAAATAATGATACAGATTTTCTCTGCATCTAATTTAAAGATCAAATACTAACGCATGAAAAAAGCAGTTTTCCCAGGCTCATTTGACCCAATTACCCTAGGTCATGTAGACATCATCAAAAGAGGGCTACCCTTGTTTGATGAAATTGTTATTGCCATCGGTATCAACGCAAAAAAGAACTATATGTTTTCCGTAGAAGAACGCATGAAATTTATAGGGAATACCTTTTTTGCAGAAGAAAAAATTTCCGTTGAGACCTACAAAGGTCTTACCGTAAACTATTGCAAAGAAATTAATGCAAACTTCATTCTTCGAGGGCTCAGGAACCCTGCAGATTTCGAATTTGAAAAATCAATTGCGCAAACCAACAGAAAACTATCAGGAATTGAAACCATATTCTTATTAACAAGTGCTGAAACATCCTATATCAGCTCATCTATCGTTAGAGATGTCATGAGAAATGGAGGAAACGCGGCAAGTTTGGTTCCTAATTCCGTAGCTTCAAAAGTCGATATTTAGGTATGAAAAAAACATTATCGTTGCTATTTGTAATATGTTTCTTAGCATGCAAGCAACAAAGTTCCAGTACCAAAGATTTTAAAACCACTTTCGAAAAGTCCAACGGTACAGCAACAGCAACCTACAAAGAAACAATCGAGTACTATCAGCAATTAGCTGATAGCTACCCAGAAATCACCTTAACAGAAATAGGAGAGACCGATTCAGGACACCCACTCCACCTAGTTATCTTCAATACCGATGGAAAAACGGATATCAACATCATTAAAAATTCACCCAAGAACAGGGTCTTAATCAATAACGGAATTCACCCTGGAGAGTCTGATGGAATTGATGCTTCTATGATGAAGCTTAGAGACATCGTTCAATCTGACTCACTGAAAAAAAGCTATAAAAACACCCTAATTAACATCATTCCTATTTACAACATAGGAGGAGCACTTAACAGAAATTCCCATACCAGAGTCAATCAAAATGGTCCTAAAGAATATGGGTTTCGCGGAAATGCTCAGAATTACGACTTAAATCGCGATTTTGTCAAACAAGATACTAAAAATGCAGTCTCCTTTGCTCAGATTTTTCATACCATAGATCCAGATGTATTTATCGACAATCATGTAAGCAACGGAGCTGACTACCAATACGCAATAACCCACCTCTTTACGCAGCATAACAAACTAGGAGGAGCCCTTGGCAAATTTATAGAAACTCAAATGCGTCCCGCATTAGAAACGTCTTTAATCATTAAGAGAATTCCCATCACGCCCTATGTGAATGTTTGGGGGAAAACCCCTAAAGAGGGATGGACTCAGTTTTTTGATTCACCTCGCTATTCCACCGGTTATACAACACTATTCAACACCTTCGGAATGATGGTAGAAACCCACATGCTAAAGCCCTACAAAATACGAGTTGAACAAACCTACGCACTGATGCATTCAATGTTAGAATTTACTGAAGAACGCTCAGTAGATATCAAGGCACTGCGTAAAAATGCAGTACATGAAATCTTAGCTAAGGAAGCCTATCCCATTACATTTGAAATCAATCCCAAAAAAGAACCTGCAACCATTCAGTTTAGAGGGTACCAAGGTACGTACATAGACAGTAAAGTAACCACCGGAAAACGGATGTTTTATGACCGCTCCAAACCCTACCTAGAACCTGTGGACTATTACAACGAATACCGACCAAAAAAAGAGGTGACTATTCCCAAAGCATACATTTTAAAAAATGGCTGGAGTAAAATTTTAGAGCGTTTAGACAACAACCAAATTCAATATAAAAAATTTGATAATGACACAATAATTCTCGCGGAATATATGAGAATTAAAAAGTATAAAACTAGAAAAAATGCATATGAAGGCCACTATTTGCACTATGATACAGAAGTGACTAAAGACACTGTTGAGCAGCAATTTTTCAAAGGAGATATATACATCCCTACACAACAGAAAGGAATACGATATATCATTGAAACACTCGAACCCGAGGCAACGGACTCTTTCTTTAATTGGAATTTTTTTGATACAATTTTACAACAAAAAGAGGGGTATTCTGCTTATGTTTTTGAAGACATAGCAGAGCAGTTTTTAAAGGACAATCCAGAAATTCAGAAGGAGTTTGAAGAAAAATTAAAGAATGATCAAAATTTTACTAAAAGCCCTCGTGCTCAATTGAATTTCATCTTCAAGAAGAGTCCCTATTACGAAAAAGCTCACAACTTATTACCCATCTACAAAGTATTTAAATGAAATCGAACTATTTCTCAGGAATCCTATTAACGCTGTTAATCATGTCCTGCACTGAGAATACTCCTGTGGATACCTCACAAAGTTTTTACATTGGAACCTACACCAAAGCGGAAAGCAAAGGGATTTATAAAGCTGATTTCAATGCAAATGGACAGTTCAAGAATCTAAAAGTCATGGTAATTTCAGAGAATCCGTCCTTTCTGGCATACACAAAAGATAGAAAGTTTTTGGTTGCGGTGAACGAAAGTACCAAAGAAGGAGAAAGTGATGGTTCTATTTCTTCATTTCGAATTGGCAACGATCGTTTGGTTTTGGTAGATAAAATACATTCTTATGGAAACAATCCATGTCATGTGACGATTACGGAGGATAATTATGTGATTACATCTAATTACACTGGAGGAAATGTTGTATTATCTAAATTAGATGAAAATGGAAAGTTAACCTTCTTGGATTCAAATCAACACACTGGTGGGTCTAATCATCCGAGACAAGAAGCTGCACATGTACATTCTACTTGGATTCATCCTGAAACAAAAGATGTCATTGCAGTCGATCTAGGATCCAACGATTTATGGTTTTATCAAATTGATCGATCCAAG
>JABSPP010000133.1 GCA_013214275.1 Flavobacteriaceae bacterium | reverse complement strand
ACCTACAACGTAGAACAATACCGATATGTCGTTATTAGAAAAGCATTGCTCATCCCAACTAGGTCTGGAAAACTTACTATTGAACCCATGGAAATGAACATTGTTGTTGGAGTTCCTACAGGCAGAGGTGATTTTTTTGGAAACCCAATCGTTAGAAATATTACTAAGAGTTTCTCATCTGCAAAAAAAAATCTGAATATAAAAGAACTCCCTTTAGATGGAAAACCATTAAACTATGGAGGGGCAGTAGGAACATTTGATTTTGAAGTTACTGCCAATAAAACCAGTTTAAAATCTAATGAATCGGCGAGAATTTCTGTAACCGTAAGCGGAAAAGGAAACCTGAAATTATTTGAATTACCTGAAATTAAAACACCTTCCAAGCTTGAAGTATTCACCCCAGAACAAAAAGAAAAAGTATCTGTAACTCCATCAGGCATCAGAGGTTCTGTCTCTAAAAATTACACGGTAGTACCAGAATACAAGGGGAAATACAAAATCCCAAGTACTGAATTCTCCTATTTCGACCCAAAAAAAGAAAAGTATATCAACATATCTTCCGATGATATTTTTGTGGAAGTGCTGGGCGGAAAAGAAATAGTAACCAACTCCGAAAATTCTGTCATCAAAAGAGATGTTTTAAGCACTGGATCAAGTTTTAGATATATACAGACTAAATCTTCTTTTGTAACAGTTGAATCCACAGATTTTTTCAAATCATCTTTATACTATCTTTTACTTTTTTTACCGATGCTCCTCGTGCCTATAGCTATTGTCACTGCTAAAAGGAACAGCGTTAGAAATAGCGATGTAGAAGGTAATAGACTCAGGAAGGCAGATCGGCTAGCAAAGAGATATCTCTCTGAAGCAAAAAAACAACTCGGTAAAAAAGAAGCATTTTACGTGGCTTTAGAAAAGGCATTACACAATTACCTCAAGGCAAAATTACGCATGGAGACTTCAGATATCAGTAAGGAAAAAATTACAGCATTACTCACTAAAAAGCGTGTTGACAACCCTGCTATTGATGCTTTTATCGACGTATTTAAAAGCTGTGATATGGCCCGTTACTCTCCAATAACAGATGGTGAAATGAACGAAGACTTTGAAAAAGCAAAGCTGGTAATTTCTCAAATAGATAAGCAACTCTAGTATGCACATTTCTGAAATACATAAAGATCTAAATTCGGGTAGTAAAATCATATGCACTCTTCTACTACTCATAAGTCAGGTTATGAGCTCACAATCTGCGCAGGAGTTATTTGAAAAAGGAAACGAGCAATACAAACTTGAGCAATATGAAGATGCCATTCAAACTTACAATCAAATAGAGCAGTTGAGCGTTACTTCTTCCTCTTTGTACTACAATTTAGGAAATTGCTACTATAAACTTAACAGAGTAGCCCCTTCTATCTACAATTACGAAAAAGCCTTGCTAATTGATCCATTGAATGAAGATGCAAAAAACAACCTTGTCTTTGCAAAAAGACTAGCTATAGACAATATTGAAGCTCTTCCAAAATCTGTTTTACAAAAAGTGGATGAAGCTGTTGTTAAAAAACTTTCTTACAACGGTTGGGCAATCGCCTCTGTAGTATTATCTGTTGTAGGGTGTTCTCTCTTTATGCTGTTTTATTTTTCTTTCTCACCCAAAAATAAAAGACTTTTCTTTGTAACGAGTATCATCTGTTTTATGCTGCTTGTCACAACATCAATATTGACTTTTAAGGAATATTCATTTGCACAAAACAACCTAGAGGCCATCGTTTTTGCAGTTGAGACCAAAGTAAAAAATGCACCCTCACTGAACGGAGAAACCGTTTTTACACTGCATGAAGGGACAAAAGTAAAAGTCTTAGACACGATTGACAATTGGAAGAAGGTTAAAATTGATGATGGAAAAATAGGATGGATCACCTCTGATGATTTAAAAATGTTACGTGTTTTTTAAGAAAATTTAACATTTCTCACTTCATTGAGTTGTATATTTGCTTATCTAAAATTATTAGGGTGAAAATATTGACCACATGTTTCTTTTCACTACTACTGATGACATCAGTAATCACCCCCACCTATTTTACCTTGATCGAAGGTACATGTGAAGTTGCTGCGTTAGCAGATCTGGGAGAAGAAGAAGAAAATAAAGGTCAGGAGACAGCAAAAGATCTAGATGTAGAAATCTATTATTCGCACAGCAGTTCACTCCTTCACATTGTTTCAGAAAAAAATAAGGGAGTCAACTTTTACTCAAAGAATTACACCTCTTTTCTAAAAAAATTAGTCTCACCTCCGCCGGAATTAGTTTCATAACTTCCGTTCTCACAAAAAAATATAATAATCAGCTTAACCTTTAATCTGAAGGTTAACAAATACATTTATCATGTTTAAAACAATCAAAAATGACTTACCAGCTAGTATATTGGTATTTTTCGTAGCGTTGTCTCTATGTTTGGGAATTGCATTAGCCAGTGGAGCGCCTCTTTTTTCTGGGCTGATTGCAGGAATTGTTGGAGGTATTGTTGTAGGATCTATTAGTGGATCTAAAATTGGAGTTAGTGGTCCAGCCGCGGGACTTGCTGCCATTGTTTACCTAGCAATCCAAGATCTTGGGATGCAAGACTTTTTGGTAGCTGTAGTATTAGCCGGTGTTTTTCAAATTCTTCTTGGTATTGTTCGAGCGGGAATAATTGGGTACTACTTCCCTTCCTCGGTTATTAGAGGCATGTTAACAGGTATTGGAATCATTATTTTTATCAAGCAAATTCCCTTCTTTTTTGGACATGTAGATGCGAAAACAAAAGGATTTGGCTTGAAAGACTTCCTAGAAAGTCTAGAAAAAATCGAAACTTCCTCTATCATTATTGGTGTTGTTGGTCTTTTTATCTTACTGTTGTGGAACGGTTTTCTTTCTAAAAAAGGCAAGATTTTTCAAATTATTCAAGGACCTATTGTAGCTGTTATTGTTGGAATAGTATATTATATTACAACCAAAGGTGGTGGCCTTGAGATTGCAGGTCCAAATATGGTGGATGTTCCTATTTTTGATAGCTTTGAGAGCCTTAAAAGTCAGATGAACTTTCCAAATTTTGCCGCCATTACAAACCCAGATGTTTTAATCACTGCATTTACTATTGGGCTAGTTGCCAGTTTGGAAACTTTATTATGTGTTGAAGCCACTGATAAACTAGACCCACATAAAAATGTTACTCCAACCAACAGAGAATTATTTGCGCAAGGTACTGGTAATATTGTTTCTGGTTTAATCGGTGGTTTACCTGTTACACAGGTTATCGTTAGAAGTTCGGCTAATATCAATTCGGGTGGTAGAACAAAGATGTCTGCTATTGTGCATGGATTTTTGTTATTAATCTTTGTCTTGCTTATTCCAAATTTATTAAACAATATTCCTTTAGCAGTATTAGCTGCTGTGTTATTTATTGTTGGATATAAGTTAGCAAAACCAGAACTTTTTGTGAAAATGTATCAATTAGGATGGAAGCAGTTTGTCCCATTTATTGTCACTGTAGTAGGAATTGTTGGCACAGACCTACTTAAGGGAATTGGAATGGGATTAGCCGTAGGAATCATCATAATTCTTATCAAAAGTTTCCAAAATTCACACTTTCTAAATATAGAAGATCAAAGCACAGGAAGTAATAATGTTAAAATGACATTAGCGGAAGAGGTAACCTTCTTTAACAAAGGAGCCATTCTCACAGAGCTGGATCGTTTACCAGAAAATACTTATTTAGAACTAGACGTAAGAAAAACAAGATATTTAGACAACGATATCATTGAAATTTTAGAAGATTTCGCATTTAAAGCGAAAGAGAGAAACATCAATATAAAACTTGTTTCTGAAAGAGGAATAGTAGAAAACCCAGACAGTTTCATTGAGTTTTTCAAATTAAGACCAAAAACAGCTTAGTACTAAACATAATTAATTATCAAATTTAAATACATAAAAAATGAGTCATCAAATTACAGAACAAGAAATTCTTGACGCTCAACAAGCATGGGGAGAGGGAATCGTAAAAATTGGAAATGTTTTTCAAGGCAAAGGAGATTACAGCGCGGCTGCTGAAGCTCATATTGATCAATTCTATAACTATGGCAAAAACCGTGAGGGTAGTGTTTTATTTAAACCAACTCTTGCTGCTGAAAAACAATTTAGATTAACCTTTGAGGGAGCATTGTCTTACTTTGTTGGAGGAAACTCAAACTTTTCAGAAGATCATGGTTTCGCAATTAAACCATGGTCTAAGGTTGAATGGGAAAGTATGGGAACTCATATCATCGGAAATATGGCCGTTGCCATGGGGAATTACTACTTTACAGTTGTAGGGACAGGAGATGTCGTGAAAGTAGAGTATTCATTTGCTTATACCAAGAATGATGATGGAGAATTAAAAATTATTCTTCACGGATCACATATCCCTTACGCTGGAGCTTAATATCGCAATTTTAAATTTCGTAAGACGCTCACTCATATAAAGTTGATTAAACAAAGGAGGTTGCTCCAAAAAAGGAAGTTTTTATAGTTCAAATAATGACTATTAATTGAAACATGTGAAAAAAATTATATGTATCATAGGAATGGCGCTCATCTCATTGAGCGCCGCCTCTCAAGAGAATGGGTTAGGAAACTGGCTGATTTATATTGGCAGTAAACAATTGAATTCTAAATGGAATTTACACCACGAAATTCAGTACAGAAATTACAATACCCTTGGCGATCTCGAGCAACTGCTCATTCGTACAGGGCTTGGATACGATATTGGTTCAAAAAGTAATATCTTACTAGGATATGGGTATATCAACTCCGAGAATTTTACTGGAAATGCCAACGATCAAACCACGGTAGAGGAACATAGAATCTTTCAACAATTCATTACTAAGCAGACTATCGGTAGCGTAAGTTTACAGCACCGATACCGGTTTGAACAACGATTTGTTGAAAGTGATTTCAAAACACGGTTTCGCTACTTTTTGGGGATAAATCTCCCTTTAAAGAATCCTAAGTATTACCTCTCTGCCTACAACGAAATTTTCTTAAATGGAAAATCAAACGTGTTTGACAGAAATCGAGTTTATGGCGGACTTGGATGTAAGATAAGTAAGGGAGTTAAACTTGAACTGGGCTATATGAGTCAAGTTTTTGAGACCTCTAGTCGAGATCAGATCAATATCATCACTTTTGTCAACTTTTAAAAACCATCTAAAAGCCAATGAAAATTCATTGGCTTTTTTAATCCTAAAAACAGCGACTTTACTGTGAATTTATTTAGCTTATGAAACATCTTTTTTCCAATCTTCGCGGGGATCTCTTTGGAGGAATTACAGCGGGAATCGTAGCCCTGCCATTGGCGTTAGCTTTTGGTGTGGCCTCTGGGTTGGGACCTAGTGCTGGTTTGTAT
>JABSPP010000132.1 GCA_013214275.1 Flavobacteriaceae bacterium | reverse complement strand
TACGCAGTGGATGTAAATCGGTACCCCATTGGTGAATAAGGTAATAATATCCGTTGCCCATGGGAGCGAACAACAGTGGATCGTCTGCCTTATCTAGGGTAAATAGTTTTGAAGGAGCAATGATTTTAAAACCGTCTAAAACGGTGTTGTGATCTTGTTCTATCTTCTGAATTTTTTCTACCACTTCTGGAGGATAAGCGCTTTTAAAGTATTTAGTGTCTAAAAAGCGTAACCTGTAATTGATACAAATCTTACGGATTTGTGAGATGTGAAAAATATTTTCTGTGACGACGTGATCAATGTCAAAGTTATTGATTTCTCGCTCTAGAGGTGATTTGGAAAGTCGGTGTAAGACGGATGCTTTTTCTGTTTGATCGTTCAGGACAGAATATGCCCAACCAATGATCTCGTTGGAATTGACCGTTTTCTTTCTTTCTTTGATTAGTTGCTCTTGTACATTAATTGGATCAAACATCGTGTTCATTTAGATTTATTGTAAAAATACAACATAATATGTTTTTTATGAAATTTTTACAGTCACATTGGCTAAGTGAAGACTCGTGTGTTGATCTACATAATGATTTAACTATCAATTGGTTATTTTTATTTACATCTACACAAGCATCCAAAACTTTACTCTATTTAGACTGAATATAAACTATTAGAACTGAAGCTCCAAGGTCATGTAGTAGTTTCTTGGTGCAGAAGGAATGATACCAGGCCCCGGATATCCTGTTGCCCTTCTCGTAAAATAAGAGTTGTTAAGGAGATTGTTTACTCCTGTTTCTATTTTTAAAAATCGGTATTTGTAGGCTAGAGAAATATCTAAAATATCATAGGCTGGTATAGCACCTACAATTCCGCTTACATCGGGATTGGTAGAATTGGAAGCGTCGGTAAATTGTTGTGATAGGTAGGTGTATTGTATACTAGAAATCAAGTTTTTATATCCAAAATCCAATCCTGTTTTTAAGTTCATTGTTGGGATGAATTCTACTTGGTTTCCTCTCACGCCACTCACCTTGGATGCTGTATATTCTGAGGTAATAAAAGAGGTGTTGATAAAATAGTTACATCGAACGTTTGGGCGAAGGTCTAGTATTTTCTTTATATTAAATTCTATAAGCGACTCGATTCCCAAAATTCTAGCATCCCCAATATTGGTTCGTAACTGACCGAGGTTATTCACTGGTGGAATCTGAGTATATTCAAAACCAATACGATTCCGATAAAACAGCCCAAAAGCACTGATATCGTAGGAAATCTTATTGTTCCAGTTTCCTCGTATTCCCAGATCTGTGGTAAATCCGTTTTCATCGTCTAGCTCGGGATCAACAGCATTGGATGGGTTGATGATGTTCACATCAGAAAAGGTCATGGAACGGTAGTTTTGGGAGAGGTTCCCATATACTTCTAGAGCATCATTGGGCTTTAAACTAACGCCAAGGCCAAGCAACACAAATGAACGCTCTTTGATATCATCAACAATAACAGATTCGTTCCCTATGGGATTCCCCGCACCGTCTAGATTGGTTCTTCTTGAAAATCCGTTACTGGCCGTTGAAATATACTCAAATCGAGCTCCTGGAGTCATCGAAAATTGATCTGAAAGGTACAGAATATGTTCTCCAAATACGGCAATGTTCAGGTTGGGGTTTGTAAAGTTTCCCACGATCTTATAATCTGGGAATGCTGAAATTGCTGAGGAGAAATTGGCATCGGTACCATCGGTTCCGGGTCCTTGTCTGTCTTTGTTATTGGACTTATATACTTTGGTCCCGAGGAGGAGTATTGATTTTTTGCCGAATAGCTTGTATTCTGACAGCAAGCGCTGTTCAAATCCGAAATTATTAAAGTCGCCTATGAGCAGTTCTCTGGCTCCTCCCAGATCTGCCAAGTCCAACCGTCTTTCTCTAAAGCCTACTGCTTTTCGCGAAGCTTGAAGACCAAAAAAATTAAACGTAAACATGGATTGCTCGGATAGCTCGTGTGTCCATTTAAGATTGTAAAGCAGCCAGTCTACTTTAAACCAGTTGCGTTCTCTATTACTCTGTACAGGATTCGCAGCAAACATAGCATCTGTAAGACCACCCGCCTGTTGTGCTAGGTATTGCAGGTAGGTGAATTCTACGGAAAAGGTATTGGCATCGTCGGGTGTGTATGTTAGATGGGCAAATGCATTGGTAAAATCGAACCCAGAGTTAGGTCGAAAACCATCTCCTTGCTTATGGTTAAGGTATGCGTAATAGGCTATTTGATCTTTGGTGCCGCTTGCACTGGTAAAATTGGTATAGAGTCCGTAGCTTCCGTGTGTATTTCTTGTCGTGAGTTCAAAGGTTTTATTGGGATTGGGTTTTTTAGTGACAAAATTTACCAACCCTCCAAACTGTGTCCCGTATTGGAGGGATGCAGCTCCTCTAATGATTTGTACCTCTTGTAAGCCTTCTGATGCTGGGGTGTAATAGCTTTCTGGATAACCCAACACATCTGCGCTAATATCATATCCATTTTGTCGGGTATTAAAATTGGATGTCCTGTTGGGATCTAGTCCCCTCCCTCCTATATTTAGCTGTATTCCTGCATCGTCATTTTGATAGATATTCAATCCTGTTATTCGGTTGTAAATCTGACGAGCATTGTTGGTCGCTAGACTTGCTTGCAATTGATCTAACAGAACAACTTCTGTCTTCTTTCCTGCGTAGATGGCTGTACCTTCTACATCTTTTAGGCGTTTTAGTTTAAACGCACGTGCTCTTCTTGCTTTGATGGTTACCTCAGATAATTCTTCCTGAAAACTCTCCAATACAACTTTTAGGTGAGCTGCCGTTTTGGTATTGATGTTCAACTCTTTTGATTTATAGTTTTCTGAGAAGAAAATAATTTTCAACTGGAGCTTATCAGTAGTCAACTGAAAAGTTCCCTTCGTGTTGGTCTCAGCTAATAAATTACCATCATCACTGTAAATCAATACTTGATTGATAGGCTTAGACGTCTCCGAAACTACTGTTCCTGAGACTTTGTATTGCGCAAAAGAGCTAAGAAAAGAAATGTACAATCCTAGTGTAAAAATAAATCTCGTTTTTATTATCATTAAAGTCCTTTAATGTTAATTTCGTGTTGGAAAGGAAGTACCCATTGTTTGTGCTGAAATGACTCTTTTTCTTTGTAGAGGTCAACCTTGGAATCGATGTATTTTGTGCTTAAACGACCGTTTAATGCTGCATAGCTATCCACATAAACTTCCACATTTTGATGTCCTTGCTGGGTAAAGTGATCTCCTAGATAATGTGCATATTCTAGAATAAAATCGGGCTGTGAGCTCATTTGCTTTTCTTGAAAAGATGTTAAGAAGTCTGAATTATCTACATAAAAAAATTGCCCTGTTTTTCCATCGACAATTTTAAAATTGGCGTAGCCTGCTTTTTCCATCAGCATGACACGCCACGAAAATCGGTAACCTTCTTCTGTCCAGAACAGTTCCCCAGGATACAGTAAGTACCTCCAAGGCAGAAGCAACTGAACCAAGAGAAAAAAGGCAACCAATGACATTGTTATTTTTTTTGTTAGAGGCGGATACTGGTATTTGCTGATTCTTTGCAGGCTTGTTAGACGTGCAGGGAGCCATTTTTGAATCCAATAGATGAGTGTTTTATGGAATTTAGCATCGAAGAAAATGAGGGAACTCACAATCATGATATAAGGAAACATTCCGATGGGAAATAATACACGTGTAAAAATATGGAAGAATAGCACCATAAAAAAGGCAAACAGTCGGGTTTTTCTGTAGAGCAGTAAAAAAGGAATGGTTAAATCATAGAGGGCACCGCCCCAGCTCATAAAAAAGTGAAACCAGTCTTGTTGCATGACATGTTCACCAATAAATGGAAGGTCATATTTGGAAGGTAACCAGATTTTTAGTGGTTGTGCTCTTAACAACCAATCGGTATTTAACTTTGCCAATCCAGCGTAGAAATAGACCATTCCTAGCAGGAGTTTGATGGCATCAATCGTCCATTTGGGAATTTGATCGTATTCTTTTTTTCGAAAGTAACTATCCAATGAACATCGTGCATTGGCTGGTAAAAAGATCAGCAGAAAGCTAAGAATACTTATGAAATAGTAGTGATTGAGATACGTTGTTTTATCCATCAGCTCTATGTACGTAAAGGACAAAAAGAAGGTGATGATCGCAATTCGATATTTGTAGCCAAATGCTACTAATAAAGAAGCAATTGCACAGATAATAAAGATAAGATAGGTGTAATTCCCTAAAGGTTTTACCCATTCAAACCCGTAATAAGAGAAAAAAAACTTAGGTTGAACGTAAAATGAATCGATCCAACCATGCATCCAAAATCTGACGATACTTCCAAACATCATTACACCAAATAAAAGACGAAAGACCGCCAATGGGGCGGCATCTACATGTTTTTGCTTGTATTTTGATAGATAATGATGGGGCATTTATACTACATTCTACTATTTAGGTGAAAAGATTCCAATTTTAGCAAATTTCTTTACATAGGCATCATTTACATGTACTACATAGGTTCCAAGGGCTAAATTAGACAAATCTAATGTAGTTCCATCCGAAACTGTTTGATTAATTATAGGTCCGAAAGGTATGTTTAAATCGTATACTTTTAAGTTATACGTAATATTACCACCGAAACGACTAGAACTTGAACTTCTCTCATTGACAAAACCAAAATCTCTAGGGTTCTCTATAGGATCTTCAACAATAATTGTTTTTCCCAAAGGAACTACAATAATTTGTCCGTTTCCTAAGTCTAAATTAGCACTTGATCCAGTCCACGTTGTAGCTGGGTCGTCCCATTTGAATTCAATAACACCAATATTATCTTGATTGGTCTCGTTTGTTTCGGTAATTTTATTATCTGGATCAACATGAAAATACATATAGTATGTTTTTCCTTCTTCCAAATCTAGCAAACCAATATTATTGTAGATATAATCAGAAAACTCATGCTCTTCTTCCGTATTGGGTAAAATATCACCCGCATTTCTCATAGACCCATATTGATATGCTGTATCACCATCCGTATTTGGAATGGGATAGGTATCTGACGAAACAGCTACTAACAATCTATATTCCACCGAAGTGGCAATTCCATCTCCATCATTTTTGATGGTAAATTTGAAAGTATGATTCTTACCCTTCTTTAGAATAGGAATAGAATTGGTTGTACCCGAAGTATCATAGGTCGTTCCATCTACGGTTAATTTTAGCTTGACAGGTTTTAGATTTGGAAGAGCATTGTCATCTACAGGATCACAAGCGTCTCCAATACCATCCATGTCTCCATCGGCTTGATCAGGATTGTAGATAAACTGACAGTTGTCAGGGTCGGTACCACTATCTAAGACACCATCATTATCATCATCTGGATCACCATCATCACATATTCCATCCTGATCATTATCGTAACCATCGTATTCA
>JABSPP010000131.1 GCA_013214275.1 Flavobacteriaceae bacterium | reverse complement strand
GGTTATTATGTAAATACTGTTGAATCTCATCTTTTGACTTTTTTGTAAAGTCGATGACTACCTTAGAGCATGACCCACAGAACCTACCTTGCTTCTCTAGGGCCATTTTAGACCAGTCTTCACGACATGGTTTGGGGACTGAAATCTTCCATTGTTTTTTCACGATTGCCAGTTTTTTTCTACAGTTTCAAAGACTGTTCTAAAAAAGAGCTACTTTTGAAGAACCGTCTTTAGCATGGGTCCCGGTGAAGATACTCGTTACATAAAGGGCAATATTTTAACAGATGGAAACGATATATCACAACGTGTCAAAATCGATTTAAACGGATGAAGGAAGAAAAACTTATTTCAAAGAAAAAGCCTGCATTCCCTGTTAACCAGACATTAGACAATTACTTAAGTGAATACAAGCGGAAAATTAAAATTCCTATTTTTTATGAGGATTTACTTAGAGTTCAGGGCTCGGTGATTGTTCATGACAAGGATGGGAAGGATACTCTATGGGAGCGGGTCTACTATTCTGAGTTTGATCGGAAGGAGATTGATTTGAGCTTGAAAAAAATCTATAATATTTTACATTCTGATGGAAATGAGAAAAACATTCAATATCTAAACATTGATGCAATTGACTATTGCATGTTTGCCAATTCCAAACCTTTCCGCGTAAAAGTTAGGAATATCTTGAATGATAATTACACATATTTTTATGTCAAAAAAACAGATGCATCCCGTATTTATGGGCTGGAACTAGAGCACATGTTGTCGCCCTACAACCTTAATTTTTTGGTATACAAAAATACCCTAATCGAAGAGCACATAGCGGGCATTCCAGGCGATACGTTTATCAAAGATTTACTACCCAAATGTTCTGAATCTGAAAAATCTCAGATTGCCAAGGAATTTGTGAAGTTTAACGAACGCTGTATGATGCGTCTTCTAGGTGATATGCGTTCCTACAATTATGTAATTGTTCCTGTTCATGATTTTGACCATGTGGTGTACAAAATTAGGTCTATTGATTTTGGTCAACAATCTTACGAAGGGAAGTTTAATGTTTACAGACCTCAATATTCTAAAGAGAATAATCCCATGGTTTCTATGGTAAGAGCCAAACTACAAGATAGGTCTATAGAGCAGTATATGGTAGAGGAGCGTTCTATCATGGTGAAGAGAATGCTTAGTTTTGATGATCGAATAACAGCACTTATCAATTGTGTTAAAAAAGATACCATTTCTACGGCAGATCGTATCACCACATTAAAAAATCAGATTTTTAATTTTACTAAAGATATACAGTTTAAGAAAAGCTCAAGCATGGGAGAAATTTTGGAAACTGCCCTTGCCTATGTCAAGCGAAATTATGAGGATGTAACTTCCATCTAATCTAGTGGTTTTTTTTTGATCGAATGGTCTTCAAAATATCCCATAAAAGTGTTGTTATAGAAGTGTCTTTGTAGAATCTAGGGCTTGATCCATGTGCTTAATGAGGCTTTATCAATATGATTTACTTTATAGGTCGTAAACTCAAATTTGATCACTCACAATTAACAAAGAGTCATTTTGTTAAAAACTACCCAGTATTTGTGAATAAGTAGGGCTTTTTATCTCTTCCCTATTTTCAGATATTTGTCTGGCAATCTATTGAAGAAAACAAGTTCATTAAAATATTGGATAATTATCCACAAGACATTAGCAGGCTGGCTGCTAATAACAAAATCCTTGAAGAATATCAAGGACTTTGTTTTTTATTAACTAAAACCATACGTAAAATGGTTAAATTTAAATTACCGAAAGATTGTGAATGTACACTCTTTAGGTTAGAAAGGAAGTCGAAGAAGGGAACATTAATGAAGTTTACCCTTATTCACCTCTTAGTTAAAAAAAATAACTAAGACTTAGGCTCTGATAAGCTATCACCTTATCGGAGCTTTGTTTTTCTACATATTTATTGTTGCAGACAACACTACAAAAGTAACACATAATTTTGTATTTTAAAACAAAAAAAAATAAATATTCACAAAAATATCAACAAAATCACATCCCTACTTTTTTGATCGAATGGTATTCAAAATATCCCATAAAAGTGTTGTTTTAGAGGTGTCTTTGTAGAATTTTAGAGCTTAAAGAACTCAATAAAATTGTTGATATTTTGTTTTACCTCTAGCTTCTTCCTTAACCTCAAGCTTGTAGTCCATGTTTGTCCATGAGTTCTTGCTTTATTTCTTGCCATGAGTAAGAACGACTTTCTCCAGAAATATGGCGTTCTCTGATGACATCTAGCTCTTTTTTTTGCGAATCAGTTAGTATTGAAGTGTTCTTATTTTTCTTATAATTCTCAATGACTTCTACTATTTGTTTAAACAAATTTGAGTCATCAGATTTAAGCGATTCAGTAATTATGTTTTTTAATTCTACGGTGCTCATAACAGTGCTGTATGCAACAAATATACTAAAATTATAGCATAGTTTTTCTGAACGATAATCGTCATAAACACTTCCTATATTGGGTTTTATGAGCACAAAATTAGGTCAATTTTTATAAAACGTCTACTTTTGGTTAGCTGTGAGATGTCCTAATTTACATATCGCAGAAGAGTTTAATTTGAGGGTATCATAGCGTAATTTCTTCTGAAAGGAGTATCACTTAGACATAAATTGTTTTGTGGGAATACCTAATCATCCTATTTTTTTGATCGAATGCTCTCAACAATGACTGTTGATAGAATCAATGCCCCGCCAATATAGGTATTGACATGCGGAATCTCACCCAAGAAAAAAAAGGCTAGAATAATTCCAAAAACAGGTTGTACACTACTGATAATGGTGGCAGCAGAAGCAGCGAAGAATTTTAGAGAATGCACCATCAAACTATGGCCAATTGCGGTGGTCAGTAATCCTAGTAACAGCAGATATGGAAATTGTGATGAAAATGCCGAAAGATCTAAAAAGAAAAGAACAGGAATCAAAACAATGGTGATCACAGTGGTTTGATAGCACATGAGCATACTCCCGTGAAAATTTGCTACGTGCTGTTTGAGGATCAAAATACGAATTGAATAACACAACGCAGAAAACAATCCAAATAAAATACCTCGTGTCATAGAACTTTCAAAATGAACTTCTGGTGTTAGGATGTATAATCCTGTTAGAACAACGGTTCCTAATACCAAATGAATGGGGTTTAACGTTGTTTTCATAAAAATAGGTTCAAGGAGTGAGGTGATCATCGGAAATGTATATAGCGATAACATTCCAAGAGCGACATTGGAGAGTTTTAGGGCATAAAAATAGGTAATCCAATGCCCTGCCATAAATAAAGAGCTAAGAATTAGGGGTAAATGGGTTTTGGCATGATGGACTTTTAAACTGATTTTTTTTACCTTACAAAAAATGTACAAAAATACCATGGCAAAGGCAGAACGAAACCAAATAATCACCTCTGTTGGCATGGCAATATATTTGCCCAAAACACCCGAAGTGCTAATGAATAGGGTCGCTGTAAGCAATCCCAAAAGGTGATGTGAGTCGCTGTTTTTCACTTGTTAAATGTACACTAACTATCTCGTATTTAACCATTCCCTCTTGTTAAGATATTTGCCTTTACAAGGCCAATCCCTTTGTGAGAGTTTCATTTGAGCTATATCTTTTTCAGTGTCTCAAGCGCTGTTTTTACCGAATCAATCCTGATAAAGGTTACAAGCAATCGAAGTCCTGCTTTGGTTTGTTTTTCTTTCATTACACAGGTCTTTGGGTGTTGCTGAACATATCTTAACATACGAGAGAACCCTTCTGTCTGGTAGAATTCACTTTGTTGATCTGAGACAAAAAAGCCAATCATTCGTTTTTGTTTGAGAACAATTTTTTCCAATCCAAATGTCTTGGCCAACCATTTTATACGTAGGCTATCTAATAAATCCAATGCCTGAATTGGCAATTCGCCAAATCGATCTGTCAACCGCATCTCATAAGCCCTGAGATCCTCTTCATTTTCTATGGAAGATAATTCGCTGTATAGATTGAGTCGTTCTGTTATTACGTTGATATAATTGTCTGGGAAGAGAATTTCAAAGTCAGTATCTATCTGTACGTCTTTGACAAACTCTTTTGGCGTTGCATCTTCGGTATGATATAGCGTTTTAAACTCATTTTCTTTAAGTTCTTCAATGGCTTCTTGTAAGATTTTTTGATAGGTATCAAATCCAATATCATTTATAAAACCACTCTGCTCACCACCTAACAAGTCTCCTGCACCTCTTATTTCTAGATCTTTCATGGCAATATTCAGCCCACTCCCAAGATCAGAGAACAGCTCTAAAGCCTGAAGGCGTTTTCGCGCATTATCACTCATCATGTGATGGGGTGGAGTGATGAGGTAACAGAACGCTTTTTTGTTAGACCTCCCTACCCGTCCTCGCATCTGATGCAAATCAGAGAGTCCAAAATTATTGGCGTTATGTATAAAAATAGTATTGGCATTGGTAATATCCAGACCACTTTCTACAATGGTTGTGGAAACCAGTACGTCAAATTCGTTGTCCATAAAGGAGAGCATTAGTTCCTCTAGTTTTTTCCCTTCCATCTGTCCGTGCCCGATGCCAATCTTTGCATCTGGGATGAGTCTTTGTAACATCCCTGCGACCTCTTTGATATTTTCAATTCGATTGTGAATAAAAAACACCTGACCACCTCTGGAAATCTCATAGGTGATCGCATCGCGAATGACTTCCTCGCTAAAACGGATCACCTGAGTTTCTATGGGATGGCGGTTGGGTGGAGCTGTACTGATTACCGATAAGTCTCTTGCCGCCATTAAGCTAAATTGGAGCGTTCTTGGAATGGGAGTCGCTGTTAAGGTGAGTGTATCTATATTTTCCTTTAACGTTTTTAATTTATCCTTCACAGCAACTCCAAATTTCTGTTCCTCATCAATAATAAGTAGTCCCAAATCTTTAAATGCTATTTTCTGATTGGTAAGCTGGTGTGTTCCAATAACAATATCTATACTTCCATCGTTAACTCCATTCACTATATTGTTGCGCTCTTTGGTCGAGCGGAATCTGTTAAGATAATCCACTTGAATAGGAAAGTCTTTTAACCGCTTTGAAAAGGTCTTGAAATGTTGAAACGCTAAGATGGTGGTTGGCACTAAAATAGCCACCTGTTTCCCGTTGTCTACCGCTTTAAACGCAGCTCTGATAGCCACCTCTGTCTTTCCAAAACCAACATCACCGCAAATGAGACGATCCATAGGTTGCTGGTTTTCCATATCTTTTTTTACGTCCTGAGTTGCCGAAAATTGGTCGGGAGTATCCTCGAATAAAAAGCTGGCTTCTAACTCGTGTTGCATATGCGTGTCTGGGGCATACTGAAATCCTTTTTGCATTTTTCGTTTTGCATACAGCTGAATGAGATCAAAAGCAACCTCCTTGACTCTTTTCTTAGTTTTCTGCTTGATTTTTTTCCACGCTGCAGAACCCAACTTGTAGATCTTTGGTGGCTTTCCATCTTTTCCATTGAACTTAGAAATTTTATGTAAGGAATGGATACT
>JABSPP010000130.1 GCA_013214275.1 Flavobacteriaceae bacterium | reverse complement strand
CACAATACCTCTTTGAGGTGTGTTTTCCTCTAGAGCTTATAGGTAATTACGGGACTCAAAGCATTCTTGGCAACCCTTTTGGCAATGCTCCCATTAAAAACACCTGACAAACCAGTTCTCCCGTGTGTGGTCATGGCAATTAAATCAGCATTGATTTCTTTAGAGAAGTTCGCAATACCTCTAACCACGGATGTGTCATTATACACATTAATGGTTTTTTTCGGTAGCTCTATCCCCTTGATAAAGTCTCTAATTTTTTTCTCAGTTACATGAGAACTCTCAAATCTTTTAGTAGTATTGATCTTCAAAAGATGAATTTTACTTTTGAATATTTTTGCAAAGTTGAGAAACTTTTTAAACGACTCTCTATGATTCTCTTTAAAGTCAGAAGCAAAAACAAGGTCATTGAGTTTGATTTCTTTAGAATCCGAACTTACTTGAATAACAGGGATTTCTGAATTACTAACCACTTTACTAGAACTGGATCCGACAATCATTTCATCAAAACCAGACACCCCTTGAATTCCCATGATAATCAAATCAGCACTAGTTTTTGCAGAATATTCTCTAATACCTTCACTGGGATTTTGAAGTCGAATCGCACATTTTACACTACTTTGGTCTGAAAAAAATTCTTTTTTTAAGGTGTATAACTTTTCTTTTACCTTACTCAAGTACATCATACTTCCAGGAACACTAAAATTACTTCCAGCACCCATGTCAACAGTTCCAGAAGGCAACTCTGAAAAATGCAATAAATGCACTTCACCGTTAATTTCCCCTCCTATTTTCGCAGCTAATTTTACTGCATTCTGTGATTTCTCTGAGAAATCTACAGGAACTAAGATTTTACTCATGATAAACTATTAATCAGTTATTGATTGTTTTTTTTGGAGGGTAAGATTTAAAACATAAAGATATAAAAATTAATCGACAATAACTAAAAAAATGACTCCCAAATAATGACAGGTCTAGAATTTAAATCATTAGACTGAAAATTGGTCTTTCATCCATTAAACAATGCGTAAATTATAAGCCCTAGCTCATTTGGTTTTTAAATATGTACTTAGTATATTTGCAGCGAATTTATAGTAACGAAGAGGAAGGGGACGAACAGTCCCCTATTTTTATACATAGATAATGGAATTAGATCTAGTAAAAAAATTGGTAGATGAAGCAATAAATGAAAATCATTCTCTTTTCTTGATCGACCTAAATTTTACAACCGATAACAAGATTAGAGTGGTGGTGGATGGTGATCAGGGAGTTGCATTAAAAGAATGTGTTCGCATTAGTAGACATATAGAACACCACCTAGATAGAGATCATGAGGATTTTGCGATAGAAGTAACTTCTCCTGACATAACACAGCCTTTATCGACAGAGCGTCAGTTCAAAAAAAACCTCAACAAAGTGTTGAAGATCAAAACTGAAAAAGAAAATATTGAAGGGACGCTTGTGGATCTCAATGAGGAAGGGATTTCATTACAATGGAAAGTTAGAGAGCCTAAGCCTATCGGAAAAGGAAAAATAACTGTAGAGAAAAATGCCACAATCGCATTTAAGAGTATCAAAGAAGCAAAAGTGAAGATTACATTTTAAGTAGAACAAGCAATGGAAAACATAGCATTAATTGATTCATTTTCAGAATTCAAAGATATAAAAAGCATAGACAGAGTTACCCTGATGTCTATTCTGGAAGAAGTGTTTAGAGCTGCATTAAAACGAAAATTTGGCTCAGATGAAAACTTCGATATCATCATCAACCCAGACAAAGGGGATTTTGAAATTTGGAGGAATCGAGTGGTAGTCGCCAACGGAGAAGTAGAAGACGACAATGAAGAAATAGAACTTTCAGAAGCACAGAAAATAGAACCCGATTTTGAGATTGGAGAAGATGTATCTGAAGAAGTAAAATTAATCGACCTTGGAAGGAGATCTATTTTAGCTTTGCGTCAGAATTTAATTGCTAAAATTCACGAACATGATAGCACAAATATCTTCAAGCAGTTTAAAGATCTGGAGGGCGAGATATTTAGTGCAGAAGTGCACCACATCAGACACAATGCAATTATTTTATTAGATGACGAAGGAAATGAGATTATACTGCCCAAAAGCGAGCAAATTCGCTCAGACTTTTTTAGAAAAGGAGACTCTGTCAGAGGAGTCATCAAATCAGTTGAACTAAGAGGAAACAAACCAGCAATTATCCTATCCAGAACATCGCCCGACTTTTTAGTAAAGTTATTCGAGCAAGAGATTCCAGAAGTTTTTGACGGATTAATTACTGTAGAAGGAGTTGCTAGAATTCCAGGAGAAAAAGCAAAAGTAGCAGTAGATTCCTACGACGATAGAATTGATCCTGTAGGTGCCTGTGTGGGAATGAAAGGATCCAGAATTCACGGTATTGTACGTGAGCTGGGTAACGAAAATATTGATGTTATCAATTTTACAAAAAATGAACAGCTATTTATTGCTAGAGCGTTGAGTCCTGCTAAAATCGTTTCCATGGAAATACAACCCTTTGAGCAAGAAAAAAATCGGAAAAAAGGACGTGTAAATGTATTTCTAAAACCAGAAGAAGTCTCAAAAGCCATTGGTAAAGGAGGAGTAAACATCCGACTAGCTAGTGAATTAACAAAATATGAGATCGATGTGCAGAGAGAGGGAATAGAAGAGGAAGACGTTGAACTAACAGAATTTGTGGATGAAATAGAAGATTGGGTGATCAAAGAACTCAAGAGTATTGGACTAGACACTGCCAAGAGTGTTTTAGACACTTCTCTAGAAGAGTTGATCAAAAGAACAGACCTAGAAGAAGAAACAATTATTGAAGTTCAGAGAATACTCAAAGAGGAATTTGAAGAATAGTGAATAAAATTATTATACTTTTACAAATAAAGGTTATTAGAGTTTATGACGGAAAGCAGAAAAATGAGACTTAACAAAGTACTAAGAGAACTTAATATTTCGCTAGATAGAGCTGTAGAATATCTCGCCAAAAAAGGACATCAGATAGAAGCAAGACCTACTACAAAAATATCAGAAGAAGTATATCAGGTACTATTGGATGGTTTTGAAACAGACGCAAACAAAAAAGCAGCGTCAAAAGAAGTTGGTGAAGAAAAGAGAAAAGAAAAAGAAGCAATCCGACTCGAAATAGAAGCGAAGCTCGAACGCAAAAGAATTGAAGAAGAAAAGAAAGAACAGGTGTTGAAAGCTAAAGCGGAGAAGTTAGAGTTAAAAACTATAGGTAAAATCGATATCAACCCCTCTCCAGCAAAGAAAAAGCAACAATCATCTGCAACAGATACAACAATTAAAGCAGTAGATACCGGTAAAAATACCGGAGACAAGACTGTAAATCAAAAAACCACACCTCAAGAAAACGAATCTGAAATAAAAAAAGATTCAACTCTTCAAGAAGAAAAAAATCCCAAAACAGGTTCGGAATCTGAGACCATTAAAACACAATATAAAAAATTAGATGGCCCAAAAATTACTGGAAAGAAAATAGACCTAAAGCAATTTGAAAGAACAAAGAAAAAACCTGAAGCCAAGTCCAAAGATACCAACGATAATAGTAGCAATTCAGATGCCCGTAAAAAGAGAAAGAGGATTGTAAAGCCAGGCGCAGGTAACTACCAAGGGCAAAATAGATCTAATAGCAATCAGAACAGAAACCAGAGAAATGGTAACCAGCGCAGAAGAGATCATGGAAGACCCGCAGTTCAGAAAGAAGAGCTTACAGAAGCAGAAATTCAGAAGCAAGTAAGGGAAACATTAGAAAAACTCCAAGGAAAATCCAACAAAAGTAACGGTGCAAAATACAGGAGAGAGAAAAGAGATGCGCACCGTCAGCAAAGTGAAGCAGAGATTGAAGCAGCAGCAGCAGAAAGTAAGATACTTAAGGCTACAGAATTTGTTACAGTAAGTGAAGTTGCCACTATGATGGATGTTCCCGTCACCAGCATTATCTCCGCATGCATGTCTTTAGGGATGATGGTGACCATGAATCAACGTTTAGACGCAGAAACACTTTCCATAGTCGCAGAAGAATTTAATTACACAGTCGAATTCGTAGGAGCCGAAGTAGAAGAAGCTATTAACGAAGAAGAAGACAAACCAGAAGAATTAGAAACAAGAGCTCCTATCATCACAGTAATGGGACATGTAGACCATGGTAAAACATCTCTGCTAGATTTCATTCGCGAAGCAAATGTTATTGCTGGAGAATCTGGAGGAATCACTCAGCATATCGGAGCCTATTCCGTTCAAGTCACAGGAGGACAAAGAATTGCATTTTTAGACACACCCGGTCACGAAGCCTTCACAGCAATGCGTGCCCGTGGAACTCAAGTAACAGACCTTGTTATTATCGTTATTGCAGCAGATGATGATGTAATGCCTCAAACAAAAGAAGCAATATCTCACGCACAAGCTGCCAATGTACCTATTATTTTCGCAATCAATAAAGTTGATAAACCCAATGCCAATCCAGATAAAATTAAAGAGCAATTGGCAGGTATGAATCTATTAGTAGAAGATTGGGGAGGAAATATACAATCACAAGATATCTCCGCTAAAACAGGACAAGGGATAGAAGAATTATTAGAAAAAGTGCTCTTAGAGGCCGAGGTATTGGAACTAAAAGCCAACCCCAATAAAAATGCTATTGGAACCGTTGTAGAAGCATTACTAGACAAAGGTAGAGGATACGTATCTACCATTCTAATTCAAGCAGGAACCCTAAAAATAGGGGACTATCTCCTCGCTGGAAAACACAGTGGTAAAGTGAGAGCCATGTTTGATGAGAGAGGAAACAATCTAAAACAAGCAGGACCCTCAACACCAGTCTCCATTCTTGGACTAGACGGAGCACCACAAGCAGGTGATAAGTTCAACGTATTTGACGACGAGCGCGAGGCCAAACAAATTGCCACGAAACGCTCTCAACTTCAGCGTGAACAATCTGTAAGAACGCAAAAAACACTCACATTAGACGAAATAGGAAGACGAATTGCTCTGGGGGACTTCAAAGAATTGAATATTATCCTTAAAGGAGATGTAGATGGCTCCGTAGAAGCTCTCACAGATTCATTCCAAAAACTTTCAACAGAAGAAATTCAAGTCAATATACTGCACAAAGGAGTAGGTGCAATCACAGAGTCTGATGTGCTTCTAGCCACAGCCTCAGATGCAATTATCGTAGGATTTAACGTACGCCCACAAGGAAACGCGAGAATAGTGGCAGAAAAAGAGGAAGTCGATATCAGAACCTATTCCATTATCTACGACGCCATCAACGACCTCAAAGATGCAATGGAAGGACTTCTGTCCCCTGAGATGAAGGAAGAAATTACCGGTAATGCAGAAATTAGAGAAGTATACAAGATTTCTAAATTAGGAAATATTGCGGGTTGTATGGTCATAACAGGTAAAATCTTTAGAGACTCTAAAATTCGCGTTATTCGTGAAGGAATTGTAGTTCACGACGGTGTTTTAACCTCCCTAAAACGATTCAAAGACGATGTCAAAGAAGTTTCTAAAGGGTACGAT
>JABSPP010000013.1 GCA_013214275.1 Flavobacteriaceae bacterium | reverse complement strand
TCCCGCTCTGTATGAACTAATTACTAAGGATGATTTTGATTTGATATCTGGATGGAAGAAAAGACGTCATGACAATGTTATTGCCAAAAATATTCCTTCTAAATTATTTAACTGGGCTGCTCGAAAAACTTCTGGGTTAGCACTCCACGATTTTAATTGTGGATTGAAAGCCTATAAAAATACAGTAGTGAAAAATGTGAAAGTAAGCGGAGAAATGCACCGGTATATTCCTGTTTTAGCCCAAAATGAAGGGTTTAAAAATATCGGAGAAAAAGTGGTACAACACCAAGCTAGAAAATACGGAGAAACAAAGTTTGGAATGAGTCGTTTTATCAATGGATTTTTGGACTTAATAACCATCTCTTTTCTTACAAAATTTGGAAAGAGACCCATGCATTTTTTTGGGTTATGGGGAACATTGATGTTTGTTTTTGGATTGTTCTCCGCTGGGTATATAGGAGCCATGAAATTGTATAAGCTGTCTCAAGGAATGAAAACTATTTTAGTAACCAGCAACCCTTGGTTTTATATTGCATTAACAGCAATGATTCTGGGGACACAATTGTTTTTAGCAGGGTTTATTGGTGAGCTACTCATCAAATCAAATAGTAACGAAAAACATTACACGATTAAAGAAACACTAAATCATTAACTTCAATTTAAATATGGAGAAGGTTTTAGAAAAAGCAAAACAATGGCTTTCTGATACGTTTGATCAGAATACCCGAGCACAAGTTCAGAAGTTACTTGATGATAATACGGCTGATTTGGTCGAAAGCTTTTATAAAGACTTAGAGTTTGGTACAGGAGGAATGCGTGGTATTGTAGGTCCAGGGACCAACAGAATAAACAAATATACCCTGGGAAAGGCCACGCAGGGATTGAGTAATTATTTACACAAAGTAATTGATGACAAGATTATTAAGGTGGCTATTGGTTACGATTGCAGAAATGATAGTGAATGGCTAGCTAAAACTGTAGCTGATGTTTTATCGGCAAACAATATTCAGGTGTATTTGTTCGAAGACCTTCGACCCACTCCAGAATTGTCATTTGCTGTGAATTACTTGCACTGTCACGCAGGAATTGTGCTCACTGCTTCTCATAATCCACCTGAATACAACGGATATAAAGTGTATTGGTCTGACGGTGGACAAATTGTTCCTCCGCAAGATCATGAAATTATTAGTGAAGTAAGTGCTCTCAATTACTCAGATATCCATTTTGATGCAAAAGAGGAATTGATTGAAATCATTGGAGCTGAAATTGATGAAGCTTTCTGGAAAGCATCTATTGAAAACGGGACCTTCGATATCTCTGGTCGAAAAGACTTAAAAATCGTTTTTACTTCTTTACACGGAACTTCCATTAAGTTAATTCCAGAGGTCTTGAAAAGAGCTGGATATTCGCAAGTTCATATTGTAGAAGGACAAGCTGTTCCTGATGGAAACTTCCCAACAGTAAAATCCCCAAATCCTGAAGAACCTGAAGCACTGGCCATGGCAACCAAATTGGCAGAAGAAATAGGAGCTGATCTTGTTTTGGGAACAGACCCCGATAGCGATCGTATTGGTATAGCTGTTCGCGATGACAAAGGAAGTATGAAATTGCTAAATGGTAATCAAACCATGGTAGTGATGACCAATTTTTTAATCCATCAGTGGAAAGACCAAGGAAAACTCCTTGGAAATGAATTTATTGGCTCTACCATCGTCTCAACAAATATGGTAAATGACATTGCTTCTAGCTACGGTGTGGAAACCAAAGTTGGGTTGACAGGTTTTAAATGGATTGCCAAGATGATTAAAGATGCTCCTGAACTCAATTGTATCGGAGGTGGTGAAGAGAGTTTTGGATATATGGTAGGTGACTTTGTTCGAGACAAAGACGCAGTAACCTCTGCACTCCTAGCCTGTGAAATAGCTGCTGATGCGAAGTCAAATGATAGTTCATTTTATAACGAACTCCTTAGATTGTACGTAGATCACTCTTTCTACAAGGAACGTCTAGTTTCTATCGTGAAAAAAGGAATGGATGGTGCACAGCAAATCAAACAAATCATGATTGACTTGCGAAAAAATCCACTTACTGAAATCGATGGTTCAAAAGTGACTTTCATTAATGATTATCAGTCCTCTCTTCAAAAAAATATGACCACAGGTGATGAATCTTTGATGGATTTACCAAAATCAAATGTGTTAATTTATCATACAGAAGACGGTACTAAAGTATGTGCCAGACCCAGTGGGACTGAACCTAAAATCAAATTTTACTTTAGTGTGAGAAGACGTTTAGATGCAGTAGAAAGTGCTGATACAGTTGAAAAAGAACTTGAGGCAAAAATCGACCGTATTATAGATGAAATGGATATCTAATGGAGTATTTTAAACAAATCATACATTTCGCAAAGCCTTACAAGAGGTTCGCATTTTTAAATGTATTTTTTAATGTATTCTATGCCTTGTTTTCTGCGTTGTCCTTTGTTGTATTGATGCCATTTTTAAAAATCATCTTCTACAAGGACAAGGCCATCAACACTGTAAAACCTGTTTATGAAAGCATAGAAAAGCTTGACGATTATTTTAATCAATATTTTAGCTATGCTGTTTACAAGGCTGTTGGTGATGACAAAGGGGATATTCTGATTGCAGTCATCATTCTCATCGTAGTTGTTTTCTTGCTTAAAAATGTATTTAGTTATCTCGGATTCTACTTCATTACATTTTTGAAAAATGGAGTTCTAAAAGACTTAAGAAACGAATTGTACAACAAAACAGTATCGCTTCCTATTTCTTACTTTACTGAAAAGAGAAAAGGTGATATCATGGCAAGAATTGGATCAGATGTTATCGAAGTTCACTATTCATTTTTATCCATCCTTGAACTTATCTTCAGAGACCCTCTTATGATTGTTGTCACCATAGGTATTATGCTGATTTTGAGCGTGAAGTTGACCATTTTTGTTTTTCTATTTCTCCCTGTTGCTGGATTTCTGATTAATGTAATTGGAAAAAATCTAAAAAAAACATCTGATAAAGTTCAAAAGGAACAAGGTGTTTTTTTATCACTTTTAGATGAGACCCTGTCAGGGTTAAGAGTCATCAAAGGATTTAATGCAGAAAGTGTTTTTAGAAAGATTTTTAGTAACTCAACCTTACGCTTCGAAAAACTGTCCAACAAACTAATGATCAAAACGCAGTTAGCAGGACCTGTTAGTGAAGTTTTAGGAATTTTGGTTATTTGTGTATTAATTTGGTATGGAGGTTCTCTAGTCCTGATTGATGAAGCAATGACAGGTGATAAATTTGTTGCATACATTGCCCTAGCATACAACATCATCACACCTGCTAAGTCTATTTCCAAAGCAAGCTATACTATTAAAAAAGGAAACGCTGCTGCAGAGAGAATCTTACAGATTTTACATACTGAAAATCTACTAAAAGACAAAGTAACTGCCATTGATAAACCTGAATTCACTTCAGAAATTTCTTTCAATAATATCTCTTTCAAATACGATAACGACTATGTATTAAAAAACTTCTCACTAAAAGTTCCCAAGGGAACTTCCGTTGCTTTGGTGGGGCAGTCTGGAAGTGGAAAATCGACACTTGCCAATTTGGTAACACGTTTTTATGATGTCAACGAAGGAAGCATTACTATTGATGGTGTGGATGTGAGAGACATCAGAAAGAAATCGCTACTTGACTTGATGGGCATCGTTACCCAGGATTCTATTCTGTTTAATGATACCGTTGCTAATAATATTAGATTAGGCAAGCAAAATGCCACATTGGATGAAATTCAGCATGCTTCACACATTGCTAACGCTCATGAATTTGTGAGGGATTTGCCAGAGGAATACAGCACAAATATTGGAGATGGCGGGAATAAACTCTCTGGCGGACAAAAACAGCGTCTTTCAATAGCAAGAGCTGTTTTAAAAAATCCGCCTATCATGGTTTTAGATGAGGCTACCTCTGCATTGGATACAGCATCAGAACAATTGGTTCAACAGGCCTTGGAAAAGATGATGGAAAATAGAACTTCTCTAGTAATTGCTCACAGATTATCCACCATTCAAAAAGCAGATAATATTGTTGTACTTCGAAAAGGCGAAATCGTAGAGCAAGGAAAGCATGAAGCATTGATGAAGAAGAAAGGAGCGTATTTTAAACTTGTTGCTATGCAAAACATGGAATAATGTTCTGGGAGAAGATCATTTTTAATTTACTCTACAAATGGAAATATCTTTGGGCTCTTATGAGGGCAAGATTACTTTCTACATCTACTCCTAAAGAAATAAAAACCATCACTTATGTTGCTAGAACTTCTGATCAACACTGGATTTTTGGTGCTAAAGTAAGACGACTGGCAAAGTTTTCAACGTTAAAAGCAACAACCTACTTTCACGATCGATTGAGAAATTTACCTGAAACTGATGGTTATTTCTTTGTCTTTCATCAGTACTTTTACAGAGCAATGCGTCACAATCCGCAGATTCTTCATAAAAGAAATATTGTTATGTATACGCATCCCCATTTTACCTTTTCTTTTTCCAAAACTCATGTGATTTGGTGCTTGAATAAAGCACATAAAGTTATCTGCCTCAATTCTACCGTCCAAAAACAATTGATCGAGGCAGGACTAAAATCAGAAAAAACGGAATTGATTCATATAGCTTCAGATCCAAATTTCTTCTATCCACATCAAAGAGTGACTGGTTCAGTTGGTTTTTGCTCAGCGTATAGCGATCGAAAAAATCCAGAGATGATTTTTAATTTGGTAAAGCATATCCCAGAGCGCCCATTCTATTTGATTGGTCGCTATTGGAATCGTTATGAGAAATTTGACGAGCTAATGTCTTTGCCCAACTTTACCTATTTTGATCACAGAGATTATGAGCACTACCCTGATTTATACAATAAAATTGATATTTTTATTTCTCCTTCTTTTTTAGAAGGTGGACCTGTACCTATCTTAGAAGCGATGCTTTCCAATTGTTTTCCCATTGTTTCCAATACAGGCTTTGGTCCAGATGTAGTGACTCACGGAGAGAATGGATTTATTTTTGATACTTATGCTGATTACAGGGAAGTTACTGAACTAATCCATCAAGCGGATTCAAAAACCGTTGATGTGCGAGCAACGGCAATGCAACATTCCTGGGAGAATAGTTCAATGAAATTAGATCAGCTGTTTCGTTGTGAATGAGCATAATTTGCTTATTTTTGATTATCAAAAAATGCTTTCAATGAATCAACAAATCCGATGCTCTATCTTTCAGTTGCTCGCATCAGTTTCCTTATTTCTTACAATACATTGTTCAGCCCAGAAGTACATTTCAGATTTTGAGAAAACTATTTTTCAATCTTATCAAAAAGATTCAACAGATTTTTCCTTTATTCAAGGGCTGTTTGCCATAGACAGTGTGTCAAGTTCTTTTATTGAGCACAGCATTTCCTTGATTGATGCTGAAATTCTAAAAATGCCCATGAGGGAAAAGAAGGAAAAAAAGGAAAAGAAACGTATCAAATTTATCTACGATGCCTTTCACAATACGTTCTTAAAAAAGTACAATAGTAGCGTGTTTTTCTCTGAGATTTTTAAGAATGGAAATTACAATTGCGTAACTGCAACAGCACTATACTGTTATGTTTTTGAGAAGTTAGACATCCCATACAAAGTAAAAGATTTACCAACTCATGTGTATCTTATAGCCTATCCCGATCTGTATAACATCAAGCTGGAAACAACTGTACCAGGGGAATATGGATATTATGCGCCCAATGAAAAAAATATCAAAAGAGCTATAGATGAATTGATCTCGATGAAACTTATCACACCAGATGAACTCAATGAAAAAGGATATAAAAATATGTATGAGAGTTACTTTTATGGAAATAGTGCTCTTAATAAAGAAAGTTTAATCGGTATTCAGTACTACAACAAATCAATTTTTGATTTGATAGAAGAGGATTTCTTAACTGCAGAAAATAACATACAAAAATCACTCGTATTCTATCAATCTCCTCTGAGCCTTATTTATTACAACGACCTTAAATTATACAACCTAGATAATTACGAATTTGACACCATAGATGAGGTGATGAAATTATTTGAAGTATTTAACAATACTGAAAACAAAGACCTACTCAAAAAAAGTAAGATCGAATATTATGTGTATAAGATTACTTCCAATGATAATAATGATATTGACTTCCTGAAAAAGGTAGATGAAGCAATCAAAGCTATTAACAAAGAGGGAGTAAAAAATACATTTAGCGAGGCCTTATATCAATATATAGTTGATTCTGAGACAGCAGATTTTAATTTTGAAAGTGCTCTTGAGTTTGGTAAAAAGTTATTAGCCATCAACCCTAAAAATAAAGTAGGACAGAGCGCCATATCCTTTTCTGTGTGGAAAATTTCAAGCTTAAAGGAAAGTAAGAAAAAAGCCATGGCTTTTATTGAAGACGCCTATGTAACATTTCCATTCTTAGAAAACGATAAAAAATACATGACGGTAAAAGCCACTACTCTCGGTGAAATGGTTGTTTTTGAATTGAAAAAAAGAAACGTTGACGGGGCTGAGAAGTACTTAAAAAAATTGGAAGAATTATTAGATAATAAAAAAGAAAGTCTCATGATCCAAACCAGCTTTTACTCTTATATTTACCTAACAGCTGGACGCTACTTTTATGGTAAAAATAGATTTGCTGAGGCTAAGGCACTTTTTAAAAAAGGACTCAAATATGTCCCTGAAAATGAAGAACTACAGAAAATGTATCGATGGGCTTCCGAGGATTTAAACGACAAGTAAACTTACAGCCCCAGTTCTTTGCCTTTTTTTAGCATAAAATCAAAGGAAGCTTCATATTCATTAGGAATTTCTCCTTCTAGAATGGCTTCTTTAATGGCTTCTTTAATTTTTCCAATCTCTCGACAAGGTGTCAGATTAAATGTTTTCATAATGTCTTCTCCTGTAATTGGAGGTTGGAAATTTCTGACTCTATCTCGTTCTTCAACTTCTTTGATCTTAATTCTTACCAGCTCAAAATTTTTGTGATAGCGTTTGTACTTGCGAGGGTTTTTAGTGGTAATATCTGCTTCACATAGGGTCATTAAAGCGTTGATATCATCACCTGCGTCATAGATTAAACGTCTAACTGCAGAGTCGGTGACGTCTGTTGCCAGTACAATTGGTCTAGAGCTCAATAATACCATTTTCTGAACGAATTTCATCCTCTTATTCAATGGCATTTTTAATCGCTTAAAGAGTTTATATACCATTTTTGAACCTACAAATTCGTGCGAGTGAAAAGTCCATCCTACTTTTTTACTAAACCGCTTGGTAGGTGCTTTTCCAATGTCATGCAGTAAGGCTGCCCAACGTAACCAAACATCATTGGTTTTTTTAGAAATATTATCAACTACTTCCAAAGTATGATAAAAATTGTCTTTATGTATTTGACCTTCTACTTCTTCTACCCCTTTTAAAGCGATTAATTCTGGAATGATGCGATGCAACAGCTTGGTTTTCTCTAAGAGTAAAAAACCAGTAGAGGGTTTTGCAGAAGTCACTATTTTATGAAGTTCAACAACTATTCGCTCTTTTGTAATGATATCTATTCGCTCTGCATTATTTTTGATAGCTTTTAAAGACATCTCCTCTATTTCAAAATTCAACTGTGTTGCAAATCGGATGGCACGCATCATTCGCAGCGGGTCATCAGAATAAGTGATACTCGGGTTTAGTGGTGTCTTTATCATCTTCTCCTCTAGATCAGCTATCCCATTAAACGGATCTAAGAGGTCTCCAAAACATTCCTCATTTAAACTCAGTGCCATTGCATTTATGGTAAAATCACGTCTGTTTTGATCGTCTTGTAGGGTTCCAGATTCTACTATTGGATTTCTACTTTCTCTGGAATACGACTCCTTTCTAGCTCCTACAAATTCAATCTCTACATCCTTATAGCGAAGCATAGCGGTACCATATGTTTTGAAAACTTGCACCCTAGGTTTGCTAGGTAGTAAGTTCGACACCTTTCTTGCCAGAGCTATTCCATTACCAACTGCGACAATATCAATATCTTTGGCAGAGCCACGTTTAAGAATATAATCACGTACGAAGCCACCAATCACATAACTTTTTATTGAAAGTTCCTTAGATGCACAGGAAATGATGGAGAAAATTTCCGATGAAATTGCTTCTTTGTAATTAGTCTTTTGCATGTTAAGCTCGTATCACCTGAACCTCATCACCATTTAACTTTAAAATGGTTGATGATTTTTCTGCGATTCTATCACGCTCCAAATTTACCACATAATCTACACCATCCAAAATAGCTTGATCAATTTTACTGAAAGATTCAGGTGTTGGGTTACCACTTATATTAGCTGAAGTAGAAACAATGGGTTTCCCTAAAGCTCTGATGAGCTCCAGACAAAATTGATGATTGGGAATTCGGATAGCTACCGTATCATCTGACGCAACAGTATTTTGTGCCAATCCTTTTGGATTACTGTAGATGATGGTTGTGGGTTTGTTTATTTCTTTTAAAATCCTCAATGCACCATTAGGAACCTCAGGAATGTACTGATGCAACATCTCTAGGGAGCTTACCAGTATCACGAGACTTTTACTTTCTTCCCTGTGCTTTAGCTGATAGATTTTTCTAACAGCTTCATCGCTTGTGGCATCACATCCCAAGCCCCAGACAGTATCCGTAGGATACAAAATAATTTTACGCTGTAGAAGAACGCGTAAGGATTTAGTAATTTCTTCTTTCATTATTGGTTTTTCTTCTTGGCAACAGTGGCAAACTGCATATAAAAAACATCGAGCTGACTGAGTAGAAGTACCATATTTAGCAGTATTGCAAATGGAACATAGGCAAAGGATTTTGTTCTGTTGATCCCTTTGATACGTTGAATTGTATATCCGTTGTCTTCCCATAATCTTTTGATGCTTTTCTTAGTGAAAAACCGATAATGGGTGATATCTAAAATACGATCGTCTGTGTATTTCCAGTCTCTTTTGAAGAGAACATGAAATAGGTTTTTGGCATATCGAACATTGGGAATAGAAGAGACAAATACCCCAGTATCTTTTAGCTTATTTTTTAACTTTTTGATATCATCCCAAGGTTCGGTGAGGTGTTCTATAACATCATTCATCACAATCACATCAAAGAAGTGATCAGGTACTTCAGACAACTTTTCATCTATAGATCCTTGCAATACTTTATAAACGCTTTTGGAGGCTATCTCTGCAGATTGTTGATCTGGCTCTATTACCCAAGTCTCTCTCCCTTGCTCTGTTAGAATAGAAGAAAATTTACCTTCTCCACAGCCCACTTCTAAGACTTTTTTGGCATCTTTTGGAATAAACTGAAGCATTTCAGTTCTAGCATTGGCGTAATAGGTCTTGTCTTTTGTGTGATTTGCCATCTATTCTTTATTATAGTTCATTGAATTTGGACTCAACCAAGTTCCTTTTGCCAAACTATTTAGGTAGTATTTGACTGTTTTCACCAACAAATATACATTTAATCTCATTTTGGGAATAAAGAAGAATAGGATTCCAATGCTTCCTGATAGAAGTTTGGATATAAGATTATAGATGACCAGGATCACAAGTGAAATTAGCTTTTCAACTCCTTGGAAATGGGTATGAATATACACATGCTTGGAGATAAGCACCTCTTTCTTAGTTTCTGAGGTAGTTCTCATATTAATTCTTGAAGATCCACCGTGGTTGTGAATTAGCTCAGATGAGGTTAAAAGTACTACTTTACCTTTGTTTTTTTGCACTCTCATGGAGAGGTCTACATCCTCATAATACATCCAGTAATCTTCATTAAATCCACCAATGATGGAGAACCACTCTTTACTAATGAATATGACAGACCCTGACACCCAATCTGTGAAGAGTTTTTTGTCTTGTGAGGCATCTTCTGTCTTGTATAATACACCGTATATCGCACGAGTCAAACCGAATAATCTAAATACGTTGGGAAATTTGCGAACTTTTTTTTCATATCTGCCATTGGGCTTCTTTTGGAGACAGGAGACGATCCCTACAGAGGGATTTTTCTTTGCAACTTGCCACATATTGTATATTGCAGCCCGATTAGCTAGAGTATCTGGATTTAAAAACAGAATATAGTTTCCCACAGAAAATTGTACTCCAAGATTACAAGCATTGGCAAAGCCATTATTGCCAGAATTCTGAATGCATTTTACATGTGGGAATTCATGTTGAAAACCTTTAAAACAGCCATCATCTGAATGGTTATCAACAACCACAATTTCAAAATAGAAATTCGAAGTTTTAAAGTCAAGCGAATTGATACAATTTCTCAGGTCCTTCCAATTTTTATAATTGACAATGACAATGGAAATATCTATATTACTAGTCTGATTTATCATTTTTACGATGCCACTGTTTTAAATTCCAAAGCTTGATATAGCGGACTAAAACTCCATATGAAAGTGCAAATGAAATGATAAAGCCATAGAAACCATCTAAAAACCCTAGTTTAATAATGTAATGTTTAACAAATCGAGCTATTGGTTTCACGATGATATGAAATGGGGTTATTAGGATTCCTTTTTCAAATAATTCTTCAGCTTTAAGTGCTGAATGTTGATTGAGCTTCACAATGTACCGATCAAAACTAATGTAAGAGTAATGTAAAATCTTATTTTTCAAAAATCCTAGCTTCCCAGCTGCCCGAATTTTTTCGTGAACTTTTCCCTCGTATCTACAGAACTTACGATTAAAAACTCGAATGAGCTTATCGTTCTGGGTTCCTGTAAACCGCATTTTTTTTCCTTTAAAAAAGAACACTCTATAAATATAAAATCCTACAAAATCCTTGGTATTGACAATAGCTCTCTTAATTTCTTCTTGTAACTCTGTGGTTAAGACTTCGTCTGCATCAATCCATATGATCCAGTCGTAAGATGCGTGGTCTATGGCATAATTTTTCTGAGAGGAAAAGTCATCAAATTTCCGTTGTAATAAAATGGCATCTGATTTTTTCACTAGTTCCACGGTACGGTCTGTACTGTAAGAATCAATCACGATGATCTCATCTGCAAATGCTGCTGATTTTAAAGAGTTCTGTATGCGTTCTTCTTCGTTTAATGTAGGAATGATTGCAGTAATCTTCATCATACGTACCTAGTGTTTAAACTGCAACGTCATATTCTCGTAATGCATTGTTTAAAGATGTCTTTTTATTGGTACTTTCTTTTCTTTTCCCAATAATTAAAGCGCATGGAACATTGTAATCACCTGCTGGAAATGTTTTTGTAAAGCTTCCTGGAATCACTACAGAACGTTCTGGAACATAGCCTTTCATCTCAAGCGGTTTATTTCCAGTAACATCAATAATTTTAGTGCTCATGGTTAAAACGACATTGGCACCCAGCACAGCCTCTTTGCCTACGCGAACTCCTTCAACAACAATACACCGTGATCCGATAAAAGCACCATCTTCAATAATCACGGGAGAAGCTTGAAGTGGTTCCAAAACACCACCTATTCCCACACCTCCTGAAAGGTGAACGCCTTTTCCAATCTGAGCACAGCTACCAACAGTTGCCCAAGTATCTACCATGGTTCCTTCATCAACATAGGCACCTATGTTGACGTAGCTTGGCATTAAAATGGTTCCGGATGATATATAGGCTCCATGCCTAGCTACAGCGTTGGGAACAATCCGAATTCCCTTTTCTTGATAATTTCTTTTCAGAGGAATCTTATCGTGGTACTCAAAAATTCCAGCTTCTAAGGTTTCCATTTTCTGGATTGGAAAATATAATACAACTGCTTTTTTGACCCATTCATTAATCTTCCACTGGTTGTCGATGGGTTCTGCAACTCTTAGCAATCCCTGGTCTAAAAAGTCTATGACGACTTTTACTGCTTTAATGGTTTCTTCCTCTTTTAATAGGGATCTATCGTCCCAAGCGCGCTCTATAATCTCTTGTAGAGAGTTCATATTTTATTCGATATTAAGTTTGATGCATCGATCTTAAAATAGATAGAAAGATATTCCTTTTACTACTATTTTGGTTGCGAAGATACATTTTTAAACTGATAAAAATACGTGTTTAAAATCCTTAAAAGATGAACTCGTACGCTTAATTTTGACACAGAATTTTTAATGAATCAATAATCACTGAGAAGGCATCCTAGCCATATTTTATTCATTTCGTCCTAGGAATAATAAAAAACTAGAATAGCGTGCTTTAAACCCTAAAATTAATTAGGAACTAAGTTGTTAATGAAATTCTGAGTTGGTAGCTCCTAACAAATCTGTTCTCCATTTACCGCTGTTTTAGACACCTGTAGCAGCACAACATCACGTTCACTATGATACACACCTAAAACCAAGCATTCACTCATAAAATTTGCAATTTGCCTAGGTGAGAAATTAACAATTGCCATGATTTGACGATTTAGTAAATCTTCCTTTGTGTAAAGATCAGTGATTTGAGCACTTGATTTTTTGACTCCTAAATCTCCAAAGTCAATTTTGAGTTGATAAGCAGGTTTTCTTGCTTTAGGAAAGTCATTTACCTCGATGATTGTTCCGATGCGGATATCAACTTTTTGAAAGTCTTCAAAAGAGATTTCTTCTATCATCAACTAAGTTTTTTGACTACCCACAAAGGGCCGATCAATAAAAATTGCAAATCTTTAAGAAAGGATGGTTTTTGTCCCTCTATTTGATGTCCCCAAAACTGACCGACCCAGGCAGCTATAAATATGATGGCAGATGCCAAAAGTAGATTTACATTGTTTCCCAGCCAAAAATTTCCTCCAATGGCTAGCAAAATAAAAAAAAGCATTTGTAGGAAGTACCAAAAGCCCATACGCAAGTAAAAGATAGAAATGAAAAATGTGACTACCATTGCCCAATTTTCAATCAATGGATTGTACAATCCGAATATGTTTTCCAGAGGTTCAGAAGGGATGCTCATGAGCAATCCAATCACACTGAAAAAAATAAGAGGAACACAGATGTAATGAACGAGTTGGTTGGTTGGATGCTGATGGCTTATCGCATAGTCATCAAACCAATCTTTTGCAGTTTTCATATAAAATGACTTTGATACTTTAAAGATAAAAATAATTTCTATTTGTAGAGAATGAATCGCTTAGTTGGAATGAAACAACTTGCCTAAATGATCATTGATCATAATTATTCTGATAGTTCTGTGAAGTATTTGTAGAAGAGAGGAATTGTTTCAATACCTTTTAGATAATTAAAAATACCAAAGTGTTCATTGGGGGAGTGAATGGCATCGCTATCCAATCCAAAGCCCATTAAAATTGTTTTGCTGTTTAACTCATCTTCAAACAAAGAGACTATAGTAATACTTCCACCACTCCTTTGTGGGATCGGAATAACGCCAAAAGTATCTTTATAAGCTTTGGCAGCTGCTTTGTAGCCAATGCTATCTATTGGTGTAACATATCCTTGTCCACCGTGATGTGGACTTACCTTGACCTCTACCGAATCGGGAGCAATACTTTTAAAATATTGGGTGAAAAGTGCTGTGATTTCATGCCAATCTTGATTGGGAACTAAACGCATGGATATCTTTGCATGCGCCTTAGAGGGGATGACTGTTTTCGCTCCCTCACCAGTATAACCTCCCCAAATGCCATTAACGTCTAATGTTGGTCGAATAGAATTTCGTTCATTTGTCGTATATCCTTTTTCACCGTAGATGTCATTAATATCTAATGCCGACTTGTATGCCGCTAGTGAAAAAGGTGCTTTTGCCATTTCAGCTCTTTCTTCGGCGGACAGCTCTTCAACCTTGTCATAAAAACCAGGAATGGCTATACGATTGTTTTTGTCATGTAAAGAAGCTATCATTTTAGTGAGAATATTAATAGGGTTTGCCACGGCACCGCCATACAGGCCAGAATGCAGATCACGATTGGGTCCTGTAATTTCGACCTCTACATAACTCAGCCCCCGAAGCCCTGTTGTGATCGATGGCTGGGTATTGCTAATCATTCCTGTATCAGAAATCAAAATCACGTCGTTGGCTAATTTTTCCTGATTCCGTTGAACAAACCACCCTAAACTTTCTGAACCAACTTCTTCCTCGCCTTCGATCATCAATTTTACATTACAAGGGAGGTTTCCTGTAGAAGTCATGTATTCTAGTGCTTTGATATGCATGTACATTTGTCCTTTATCATCACAGGCACCTCGAGCAAAAATAGCTCCCTCATCAGGATGTAAATCAGTTTTTTTAATTACAGGGTCAAAGGCTGGTGAGTCCCACAAATCAAGTGGGTCGGCCGGTTGAACATCATAATGACCGTAAACCAAGACAGTAGGTAGGCTAGGATTGATAATTTTTTCTCCGTAAACGATGGGATACCCCGGTGTTTCGCATATTTCTACATGATCACATCCCGCATGAATTAGACTTTCTTGAACAGCATCTGCGGTCCTAAGAACGTCTTTTCGGAATGTAGGATCCGCACTTATCGAAGGAAGTTTAAGCAATTCGATGAGCTCATTAATAAAGCGATCTTTATGATTTTCTATGTAGTTTTTTATATCTGTCATGGCTTGTTTTATCGATCACCAAAAATAGTAAAATTCCCAAGAAAGCGCTTTGCATTTTCGACTGAATGTGTATATTTGCAGTCCTATTTTGCGGGTGTGGTGGAACTGGTAGGCACGCTAGATTTAGGACTTAGTTCTTTAAAATAAAATATTTGCGGGTGTGGTGGAATTGGTAGACACGCCAGACTTAGGATCTGGTGCAGCGATGCGTGGGGGTTCGAGTCCCTTCACCCGCACAAAAAAAGTCGAGTTTTTTAGCTCGACTTTTTGCTTTCCTAAAACATAACTAAAACATTTTTAGGTTTTCTATTTTTCAGATTTTAATATAGAAATGGAAAAAGGATACTTAATTTATACTTAAAGATTTGAGTGAATCATAACCATTTAATATCTCTTACCCTATAGCTTTGCTACTCAGGCTTTATTAAACGAGATTCCACTTACCGCTATTTCTGAAATGCTAGGGCATTCAAAACTCAATACCACGCAGGTATATTTAAAATCTCTACCAACAAATATTTTGGATTCTTATCAAGAAAAAGTGATTAATCTTTAATCATTGATGCAATTGATTTATAAAGCTCTTTCTTTTAATAATGATATAAATGAAAGTAAAGAGAAAATTACTGAAATTTTCCATATTGTCGATTATTTTTACAGGAAAGTTATTCAAATTTTATCCTCCTGACTGTCAAACTCAAGAAAAATAAGTGGCTATAATTTACCCCTCCCTATTTTTAGGTATATTTAAATTTCACTATTTATGGTGAGTGATTTTTCTAAAAATTAATTGCATTATTGCTTTAAAGAGAAAGTAAATAGATTGTTGTTTGATTAGAATTGCTGTCCGATTAGAATTGCTGTCCAAATATTTACTCTTGATCTTTTAATATTAATAATTAAAAATAAAAATTTATGAGATTTATTTGGGTTAATGGAGAATTAACTAATTGGGAAAACGCACAAGTTCATGTTTGGGATGAAATAGCTATTCGAGGGGTAAGTGCCTTTGAGGGCATAATTTGTACTTGGCATCAAAAGTCTAATAGTCACCTTGTAATTGCAGGTAAAGAACATTACAGGAGGTTACAGAGAAGTTCGTCTATTATAGATATACCAATTCCTTTTACATATGATGAGTTAAGAAAGGTTCTAAAAGAAGCCTCTGAGAAATTAAAACGTCATAATATTTATTTAAGACCCACCACGTATGTTCTTAAAGGAAGAACTAGTCTGGCAAAAGATTTAAAGTTAGGATGGTTTGTAGGAGCTTTTCCTTTGGATTTAAAAAAGAAAGAGGAAGTTTTAAATGCATCTATAATGTGGCCTTCCAGATCAAGCTCTATGATTCCTCCGGATGCAAAAACAGGTGGTAGTTACTTGGATTTTAGACTTGTACAAAAGAATCGTATACTGAATGGAATAGATATAAGTTTAATGGTAGACGATAGAGGTAATCTTGTAGAGGCTGATGGAAATGGTCTTTTAATTGTAGATGAAGGGAAGATTTTAGTCCCTAATGTTTCAGGTCATGCTCTAGACTCAATTACAAGAAAAATTCTAATTGATTTGGCTGTTGATAGTGGATTTACAGTTATTAATAAAGATGTTCACTTACACAGGCTCATGGTAGTGCTCTTTTAATAGGTGGGTCTCTAGGAGGGGTTAATGTATGTAGATTGAATGAAAGTC
>JABSPP010000129.1 GCA_013214275.1 Flavobacteriaceae bacterium | reverse complement strand
CCCCACTCGTCAAACTCACCTGTCGTAAGAGGATTACTCTCATCTAACATGGTAGAAATAACATCTACAAAAGGCACAGCAGCAACTACACCGTTGTACAACTCAGGTGCCATATTCACCACAGCTCCCATGAGTAGTCCACCAGCAGAGCCTCCCATGGCATACAAGTGATCTGCTGAGGTGTACTCTTGCTCAATGAGAAATTTAGAACAATCGATAAAGTCATAAAACGTATTTTTCTTGTGCATCATTTTTCCATCTTCATACCATTGGCGTCCCAAATATTGTCCACCTCTAATATGAGCTAATGCATAGACAAAGCCTCTGTCTAATAAGCTCAAACGCGTGGTAGAAAATCCATCGGGAATTGTATAGCCATAAGACCCATACGCATACTGAAGTAGCGGAGTGTCTTTTCCTAGTTGAGTATTTTTGTGATATACCAATGAAATAGCTACTTTTTTTCTATCTCTAGCAGTTGCCCAAACACGTTCGCTCCTGTAATTGTTTTTATCAAACTTTCCTCCCAATACTTCCTGTTCTTTTTTAACATCCTTAGAGCGATCAGCCATATTAAAATCTATCACCGAATTTGGAGTGGTAAACGAATTGTAAGAATATCGAATGGTGGTTGTATCAAACTCAGGATTCGAGTATACGCCTGCTGAGTACGTTTCTTCATCAAAGGGTAGATAGTAGTCCTCCGTTCCGTCCCATCTTTTGATACGAATTTTCTTAAGTCCGTCATTTCTCTCCTCCAAAACAAGGTATTCTTTAAAAATGGAGACGTCTTCCAAGAGTGTATCATCCCTATGAGGAATAACATCAATCCAATGCTCTTTCGTTGTTTTGTCCACAGGGGTTTTCATCAGTTTAAAATTTTTCGCATCATCCTTGTTGGTTAGAATATAAAAATCAGCTCCATAATGGGCAATGCTGTACTCTAAATTTCTTTCTCTTGGTTGGACAATCTCAAAAGTTCCATCAGGATGGTCGGCAGACAACACTCTAAATTCTGTAGATACGGTACTATAGCTCCCTATCACAATGTACTTGTTAGATTTTGTCTTATATACGTATGTATCAAAGGTTTCATCGTCCTCATGAAATACTTCAACGTCTTCAGAAGGATCTGTTCCTAAGATATGTTTAAAAATTTTCTCACCTCTTAAGGTAACTGGGTTTTTCTTGGTGTAATATAAAGTCTTGTTATCGTTTGCCCATACAGAGCTTCCAGTAGTGTTTTCAATTTTATCAGAATAAACAACCCCCGTTTCTAGGTTTTTCACCTGAATCACATATTGCCTTCTGCTAACAGTATCTACTGCAAACGCCACCAATTTATTATCGGCACTCACATGAAGTCCCCCTAGCTGAAAAAATTCATATCCCTCTGCCTCATCATTTACGTTAAATAAGACTTCTTCTTCAGCTTTTAAGTTCCCCTTCTTTCTAGAATAGATAGGATATTGCTTTCCGGTCTCATACCGTGTTATATAGTAATAACCATTTTTAAAGTAGGGGACCGACTCGTCGTCTTCCCTAATCCTCCCCTTCATCTCTTGAAATAAAGACGTTTGAAAATCGTTGGTAAAAGACATTACGGAATCAAAATACGCATTTTCTGCACGAAGATACGACTCGACTTTTTGCGTCTGCTCATCCTTATTTTTAGCTGTTTTCTGTTCATCTGTCAGACGCATCCAAAAGTAATTATCTATTCTAGTATCATCGTGAATGGTTAATTCTTTGGGATTTTTTTCTGCTATTGGCGGTGTAATATTCGCTTTCATTGATGTTGTATCTTTACAAGAGCTAGCAAAAATAAGGCTAAAAACAACAATAATTGGAGTGATTCTTTTCATGAGTTGGGATGTATGTATAAATGATGGATATGGCCTGTACAATCCGCCTTAGGCATTATTATGAAGGATTGTAAACGATCAAATTGTATTCATTTTTAAATTCACAATATAAAAAGTATTTTTAGCATATCTAATACTTATCATAAAAATTATGTTTGGAGATCTCTCAGGAATGATGAAACAGTTACAAGAAACTCAAAAAAAAGTTGCTGAAAAGAGGAAACAATTAGACACTGTTTTAATTGACGAAGTCTTAAAAGGCAAAGTAAAGGTAACAGTAACCGCCAACAGAGAAATAAAGAGTATTCAGGTAGATGACTCTATGTTACAAGATGCGGAAGAGCTAGAAGATTACTTGATCTTAACACTCAATAAAGCATTAAAGAGGGCAAATGAAATCAACGAACGAGAAATAGGGACTGCTGCTAAAAATGGGCTCCCCGATATCCCAGGGCTAGATGTATTTAAATAATGTAAAATCAAGATTGCATGTTGAAATCGAGCACAGTGCCTTTAGGATAAAAATACCAGTTAACCCCAAGTGTTTAGGTAGATACCTCAGCATTATTGACAAAACGCCCGTAATTTTCCTTGAGGTGAACCAAGTAATCAGGAATTAACTTCAACTAAATAGCTGATATTGCTGAAGCTATTCCGATGATGAAAAAAATGAGATATAAAGAAACTCCTATGACGGTTAGAATTCCGATAAATTTATAATGAGATTTTAGGTATTCAAAACCTTTTGTTAGTGTGGTCTCGTCTTCCAATTCTAATGCTCTATTTATATTTTTTGAGAACTTATACAGGTACAAGATGGGGAAAAAATAAATGGCGAGAATTAAAAGTATAAAGATAAAACCCACAAGAGTACCACCTGCGTAGGATGTGCTAAAAGTTGAGTCTAAGCCAGGAGAGGATCCTATATCCATTAACATTGACAGTAAGGAGAATCCTACTAAGAGACCAATCATTACAAAACCAACGATAGAAATAAACTTAGCCCATCTGGCGGTTTCTCTTAAAAAGTTTTTGGCATAGTTGTTTAACCTGAGTTCTTGTGGATTTGGATTTCCTATATTTTCAATCGACATGACTTTTTTTAGTTGTTTTCCTTAAAACTATTCATCGTTTTTATGATGATGGCAACGCCATTTCTAAGTTGTTCTTCATTCATTACCAAGGGTGGTGCAAACCGAATGATATTCCCGTGTGTGGGTTTGGCTAGTAAACCGTTTTCTTTGAGCTTCATACATATATCCCATGCTGTAGAGCTATCTTCTGTATCATTAATCACAATGGCATTCAACAATCCTTTACCTCTAACTAGCTCGATTAAATCATTTGTCTTTGCATATTCAGACAATTCAGTTTTAAAAATTTTACCCAAACGATCGGCATTCTCTGCAAGATTTTCTTCAATGGCTACTTCTAAAGCTGCCATGGCTACTTTACAGGCCAAGGGGTTCCCTCCAAATGTGGAACCATGTTCACCTGGTTTAATGGTCATCATGATTTCATTGTCAGCTAAAACTGCTGATACTGGAAATACACCTCCAGATAATGCTTTTCCCAAAATTAATATATCGGGTCTAAATCCTTCATGCTGACAGCAAAATAGCCTTCCAGTTCTAGAAATCCCAGTTTGTACCTCGTCGGCTATAAACAGTACATTTTTTGATTGACACAACTCAAATGCCTTTTTTAAATAACCTTCATTAGGGACCATAACGCCTGCTTCTCCTTGTATTGGTTCTACCATAAATCCTGCAACGTTGGGATCTTCCAATGCAGCTTCAAGAGCTGTTAAATCATTGTATTTTACAATTTCAAATCCAGGTAAATAGGGGCCGTAATCACTATAAGCACTGGGATCTGTAGAGGAAGAAACAGCAGCGAGTGTTCTCCCCCAGAAATTATTTTCTGCAAATAAAATTTTAGCTTTATTTTCTGTAATTCCCTTTACTTTATATGCCCATTTACGACATAATTTTAACGCGGTTTCTCCTCCTTCTACACCGGTATTCATAGGTAGTACCTTGTCGTAACCAAATAACTCTGTGATGAACTTCTCATAGGTTCCCAAGACGTCATTGTAGAATGCTCTTGAGGTTAGCGTTAAGCTTTGTGCTTGTTCTACAAGTGCTTGCACAATTTTAGGGTGACAATGCCCCTGATTTACAGCCGAGTATGCTGATAGGAAATCGTAATACTTCTTCCCTTCAACATCCCATACATACACTCCTTCTCCCCTATTGAGTACAACGGGTAAAGGATGATAGTTGTGTGCTCCGTACTTGTTTTCTAAATCGATCGCTTGTTGCGCAGTAACCTGCTCTAAAACAGCCATTTTAAATGTTTTTAAATGTAAAAAATAACCATTCCTGCTCTACCTTTATTCTCTCGGGGATCCGAAAAAGCAGCGTGGGAGAGAAATCATCCCTAGCGGGTCATAAAATTAGTAAAATATTTTAAAGTCTTGATGGGATGTGGAAAAGTCTTTTTTGACTGATAAGACTCACAGAAGGATTGGTGACCTAAAAGCTAACGTCTCTAAGAATCGAAATGCTATTGTCGGTTTGATTGACTACTCTAAAACAACTAAAAAAGAGCCTTTTTAGCATGGTAGCAGCAATGGTTTGTTATGGATCGAATGCAGTTGAAAAGGTGTCTTTTACCTTGCGTTAGTGATGGCAGCGGCATCCTTTTTTGCCCAGAAATAGCAAAAAAGATATAGCGGACAGCACGACCCGCAGGGAAGCGCCCATAAAAAACTGTGCATTCTTCACGGTATAATACTTCTTAACTTTAGCTTTCTACATTAGCTCAAATTCCATAAGTTTACAGTCCAAAAAAGGACATTTAATGCCAAGGAGGCCACGAAATAGATTTGTAAAAAGGGGGCAGATTTTAGAACTAAAAATTGAAGACTATGCTTTTGGTGGAAAGGGAATTGGGAGGATTCGTTCTGATGAGGGAGAATTTGTGGTTTTTGTGCCTAATACCATCCCTGGACAACTGGTGAAAGCCCAAGTTAAAAAGTCATCCAAAAAATATGCTGAGTGCAAACTGATAGATGTTTTAAAACCCTCTGATGATGAAGTTGAGGTTCCCTATCAGGACATTCCTGGCGCACCGTACATTCAATTACCCATTGAAATTCAGCATGCTTATAAAAAAAAGAGTACTCTTGAGCTGTTGAAACGCATTGGTGGTATTGAATATATTGATGGTGTCTTTGATGAATTTATTTCTTCTCCCCTCCTTTTTCATTATAGAAATAAAATGGAATATGGCTTCTCTGCTATTGGCTATGATCGAAAAAATAACACGGATATTGATGAATTTACCCTGGGATTTAAACGAAGGGGAATCTGGTGGATGGGCGATAACTTAGAGAAAGATTCTGGGTTGTTTGACAAGCAAGTGGAAAATGCATTGAAGGACATCAGAACATATTGTAAAATGACGGGACTTCCACCGTGGCACGGCCCTAGGCGAGAGGGGTTTTTTCGATATTTTGTTGTACGTAAATCCTATAAGACCAATTGTTTGTTATTTAATTTAGTTACTACTTCTGATGGGCTGGAAAATTTTGATTTTCAGGGTTTTATTATTGCCTCGATTGTCATTGTCTGTTGTTGGTGTTTTTGGTTCCGGTTCTGCTGCTGTACTTGGTTCTTCTGCTTGCCCACCC
>JABSPP010000128.1 GCA_013214275.1 Flavobacteriaceae bacterium | reverse complement strand
CCTCGCTCTACACCAAAAATTTTCTTGGCTACCCAAAAAATGCCGTGCTAACTTTTGTTGTGTTACAACCAAAATACTCTTTTTATTAGGTTCAAAAAGTAATCTTTTTAATACCAGCGTCGCCCTTACTGTAAAAGTCTTAATTCCCAATATAAAGCAACGTTTTTAAAGAATTCATCCGTCAATTACTCAGGTTTTTTCTGCATCTTTGTTTTCGATGAGAATTTATCCAATAGAGACAGGAAATTTTAAGCTAGACGGAGGAGCTATGTTTGGTGTAGTCCCAAAATCTATATGGGAAAAGACCAATCCTGCAGATCATAACAACATGATCTCTATGGCATTAAGGTGTATGCTCATTGAAGACAAAAATAGACTTATCCTCATAGATACAGGAATTGGATCAAAACAGTCGGCTCGATTTTTTGGATACTACCATCTGTATGGTGACTTTTCATTAGACTCCTCGCTAGCCAAACTAGGGTTTCACAGAAACGACATTACCGATGTTGTGCTAACGCACCTTCATTTTGATCATTGCGGAGGATGTATCCAATGGAATAGTAAAAAAACAGGCTACGAAACAGCGTTTATCAACGCTAAATTCTGGAGTAATCAAAATCATTGGGAATGGGCTATAAATCCCAACCCAAGAGAAAAAGCCTCCTTTTTAAAGGAAAATATTCAGCCAATCAAAGAAAGTGGACAACTAAATTTTGTTGAGGACTCTGGGCTAAATCAGTTAGGGTTCGAGGTGCTTTTTGTTAACGGTCATACTGAAAAGCAAATGTTACCAAAAATCAACTATCAAGGTAAAACTTTGGTATTTATGGCAGACTTACTCCCCACTACTGGTCATATTCCATTACCTTACGTTATGGGGTATGATACCAGACCCCTTTTAACCATTAAAGAAAAAGAACAGTTTTTAAACTTAGCCGCTGATAAAGAATATATATTATTTTTGGAGCATGATGCCAAAACCGAACTCTGCACAGTACAACGTACAGAAAAAGGAGTTCGATTAAAAGAAACATTTAAATTTAAAGAACTATTCAATTAATTAAAATATGAAGATTATAAAAAATACCTTTTTAGTATTGGCAACAGCTGTAATAATGACCAGCTGTAAAACATCTATAACAACAATCCCTGTCCCTGCAGGATCATCGCAGGCAGTAGTTGCAACTGGTAAAAAAGCCCCCCTGAGCGAAGAAGAAGAGAAAGGGTGGAATCATGCAGACCTAGTGACAGACTCTATTCCTGGGATGAGTACAAAAAAAGCATACGAATTTCTCAGTGGTAAAAAAGCCAAGCAAGTTGTGGTGGCTATTGTAGACTCTGGAACCGATCTCAAACACGAAGACCTAAAAGACGTTGCTTGGGTAAACCCTAAAGAAATTGCAAACAATGGAAAAGACGACGATAAAAATGGGTTTATCGATGATATCAACGGTTGGAACTTTTTAGGAAAAATCTACAAAGAAAACTACGAACTCTACAGAATTTTAAAAGATTCTACTATCGCAGATACAGAAACATATAAAAGAGCAAAAGAAGACTACGACAAAAAAGTCGTAGAAGCAGAAAGAAATAAACAGCGATATGGTCAGATTTTACAAGCCGTGACTTATGCAAATGCAACTATCACAGAAAAACTAAACAAGAAGGAATTTACTAAGGAAGATCTACAATCTATCGATGCTACAAGTGACGAGATGAAAAGAAGTTTAGCCATTGCTAACCAAATGTTCGACCTAGGGCTACCGTCATTACAAAAAGCCATCGATGAATTAACTAGTCTAGTAACCAAAGCAGAAGACCTTATAAGCGGCGATGCACTAAAGAAAGACTATAGAAGTATCCTAGCTGACGACGAAAACTCTATGGACACTAAAATTTTTGGGGATAACAATACTGGACATTCAGTTAAGGATGAAGCACACGGGAGTCATGTTGCTGGTATTGTAGCCGCGTCAAGAAATAACGGCATAGGAATAAACGGTATAGCAGATAACGTAAAAATTATGGCTGTAAGAGTCGTACCAGATGGCGACGAATATGACAAAGATGTAGCCCTAGGAATTCGATATGCAGTAGATAATGGAGCCAAAGTTATCAATACGAGTTTTGGAAAAGGGTATTCTCCAAAAGTTCAATGGGTGTACGACGCTATAAAATATGCGGCGGAAAAAGACGTCCTTATTGTCAATGCAGCAGGAAACGATGCTAAAGATATTGATGTAGAAATGACCTATCCTAATGACTCTCCAGATATGGTCAATGAAATCTCTAACAATTTTATCACCATAGGAGCGATTAATTACAAATACGGAGAGAACTTACCAGCAAGTTTCACCAATTACGGAAAAGTGAATGTAGATATCTTTGCACCAGGAGTTCAAATTTATTCAACAACACCTGAAAACGAGTACCGATTCTTCAGAGGGACTTCTATGGCAGCCCCAGCAGTAGCAGGTGTAGCAGCCCTCGTTCGCTCATACTATCCAGAGTTAAGCGCCAGTCAAGTAAAGAAGATTATCATGAATTCTGGTACCAAACTAGACCTACAAGTCATCAAACCAGGATCTCCATCCAGAGAAAACCCAGAAGGAAAAAAAGTTCCTTTTTCAGACCTATCTGTCACAGGAAGAATTGTAAACGCTTACAGTGCGATAAAAATGGCAGATGCCATCGTTAACAGTAAATAACATCAAAAAATACCTTTGGAATTCCTAAAGAGATTCATCAAACAAAAGCCAGTGTCTCAATTAAAGGAAATCATAAAATATCATATAGTTAATACAAATTCAACCGCATGAAGAAAGGAGCCGCTATTTTAATTCTATTGAGTAGTCTTGTCTCAGCCCAGTCAAGCAAATATTGGCAGCAGCATGTAAACTACACCATGGACATCGATGTGGACGTAACTACATTTCAGTACAAAGGAAAGCAGAAGTTGGTTTATACTAACAACTCTCCAGACCAACTAAAGAATGTGTACTATCACTTATATTTCAATGCTTTTCAACCCAACTCCCAAATGGATATTAGATCTAGAAATATCAAAGACCCAGACAAAAGAGTAGGCGACGGAATTTATAGCCTTACACCAGAAGAAATTGGATACATTAAGGTAAAATCCCTCAAACAAAACGGAAAAAAAGTTCAGTTTAAGACAGTAGGAACCATTTTAGAAGTCGTACTCAATAAGCCTATCAAATCAGGTCAAAAAGCAACTTTTGAAATGGAATTTGATGCTCAAGTTCCCGTTCAGATTCGCCGCTCTGGTAGAAATAATAAAGAAGGAGTGGCACTTTCTATGACTCAGTGGTACCCAAAAATGGCAGAGTACGACTTTGAAGGGTGGCACACACCACCTTATATAGGTCGTGAATTTCATGGTGTTTGGGGCAACTTTGACGTCACATTGCATATCGACAAAAATTATGTAGTGGGAGGGTCAGGATATCTTCAAAACCCACAAGAGGTAGGACACGGTTATGAAGATAAAAACAAGAAATTAAAACAACAACGTGGAAAAAAACTCACTTGGCATTTCAAAGCTCCCAACGTTCACGATTTTACATGGGCAGCAGACCCAGAGTACCAACACGATATTCTAACAACAGACAACGGTATCGATTTACATTTCTTCTACAAAAAAAACTTAGAACAACAATACTTAGAGCACTGGAAAAACCTCCAACCAAAAACGGCAGAATTAATAGCATATTTTAGTAAACACATAGGACCATATCCTTACAAACAGTATTCAGTCATTCAAGGTGGAGACGGAGGTATGGAATATGCCATGTGTACCCTTATCACAGGAAAAAGGGATTTCAACAGCCTCTTTGGAGTCACCAATCACGAGCTAGCTCACACGTGGTTTCAATTCCTCTTGGCATCTAACGAAAGTAAACATCCTTGGATGGATGAAGGCTTTACAGTCTATATCTCTAACAAAGCAGGAAACGAAATTCTTGGAAGAAATAGAGACAACCCTCATGGTGGTTCTTATGTACACTATAAATATGTGGTAAAAAGCAATGCAGAAGAGCCTCTCTCAAGTCATGCAGACCGATACCACACCAATATAGCCTACAGTATGGGAAGTTACAGCAAAGGGAACATCTTTTTATCACAACTAGAATATGTCATTGGAGCAGAAAATGTAGCAAAAGGATTAAAAAAGTATTTTAACGATTTTAGCTTTAAACACCCCACACCAAATGATGCAAAAAGGTCAATGGAAAAAGTATCCGGAATCCATTTAGACTGGTATTTAAACGAGTGGACACAAACAACACACACCATCGATTATGGAGTAAAATCTATCAATGGAAACGAGATTACCATAGAAAGAGTAGGAAAAATGCCCATGCCTATAGACTTAGAAGTTACTTATAAAGACGGAACTAAAGAACTTTTTAATATCCCTTTGCAGATGATGAGAGGCGAAAAACCCACCTCGGCTACCATTTTAGACGATTGGACTTTTGCACACCCAACCTATACGTTTAAAACATCTAAAAAAGTAAAAAGTGCTCGGATTGATCCTTCAGGATTTATGGCTGATATAAACTCAGACAACAACCAATTAGAAGCCGTTGAAAACCAATAGCAATAGAAAAAACCAGCAATAATCAAATTATTTCTGTTCTACATGCTCTAAAAATGTGTGAATCTTATTGTCTTTGGGTAAAAATCCCTTAAGCATTAACCCTACGCCAAAAACAATCAAGAGAACCCCCATAATTCTTTTGACCCTGAACACCACGAGAGAAGTCATTTTTTTCTTTAACTGTTTGGCTAAAAGTATTTTACCCAGGTCTACTACAAAATAACTAATCAATATAAGAGCAAAATAATAAAATATACGGGTAGGATTCATGTCCAAAGATGGTCCTATACCCACAATCAAACCCAACCACAAAGCCAGTACACCTATATTAATAAAATTCAAGAAAAATCCCTTTAAAATAAGTTTCAGATAGTTGTTATTAACAGTAAGATCAATAGACGGTTCTTCAGTTTCTTTTTTATTTGATTTGTCAAGGTAAGTAATTGCGCCATAAACAATAAGAATCAACCCACCGATAAAAAACAATCTCGGATCATCCTTAATACGCTCCAATAAATGGCGACTCCCATAATAAGCAATCACAATAAAAGCGACATCCCCAAGAATAACACCCATGTTAAAAGCAACAGCAGCTTTAACCCCCTTTAAAATACTCGTCTGGATAAGCATAAAGAATACTGGCCCAATCATAAAAGACAGTCCAATGCCTATTAAGATTGCATTTTTAATATCATAAAAATCCATGTCGTTAAAGGTAAGCTAAAAATTGTAATCCCCCATTGTGATCCATCGTAAGTCGATCTATCAGAAGCAGTGTAATCACAAGCTCATAGAGGGTTGTCCAAGGGCGCTCCCTTTCAGGTCGCGCTATCCGCTGTATCTTTTTTTGCTTAATACGGCTATTCATCTACTCAAAAACTGAGCATCCAAATGAAGATTAGGGATAAAAAAGAGCAAAAAAAGGATGCCGCTTTTATCGCTTCTATGTTGTAATCCTAGAAAAAGTTCAATAATTTCTTTCCTTTGGTTTCTAATTTACTGTTAATCAGTA
>JABSPP010000127.1 GCA_013214275.1 Flavobacteriaceae bacterium | reverse complement strand
AAATATGATGGCTTTAAAGCCATTGCAACTAGCTCTAATCTGGAGATTGCAGTGCTGTTAGAAAAATACAAAGACCTATGGCAGGTAGAGAGAACATTTAGAACACTCAAAAGTCAATTAGCCATACGCCCTATGTTCCATTGGACCAACAAACGTATCGAAGGTCATATAGCGATGTGCTTTGTTGCCTTTACCTTTTTAAACTATCTCAGAAACACAGTAAAGACCTTAAGCCAGAAGCAAATCATCAAAGCATTGGATCGTATGCAGCTATCAGCAATACAAAGTGGCGACGATTCAGAGGAAATGGTCTACATGAGATCAAAAATAACTGATAATCAAACTGTTATATCAAAATCTCTGAAAGCAGTAGTGCCAAAGGATATCACCCCTCAAAATACTATAAATCAATACTTTACATAAAAAAGTAGTGCGCGGCTAAAAAATTAACTAAATCATATACAGATTATTAAGCCTCTTAACTGTCAAACTCAAGAAAAACAAAGAAAATCTGACAGATAAACAACAGATTATTTTTGAACATATACAAGCTGCAAATTATCAAGTAAGTAAAGCATGGAGAGCAAGAGAGGATTTTAAAGATATCTTTGGTAGTCAAACTTTAGAGCAAGCCTTTGGTCTATTTATAAAATGGGGAGCTTCTGTATTGAGAAGTAATATCAAAGAACTCATCAAAGTGGCAAAAATGTTCAACAATCATATCAGAGGAGTTATTAATGCTTTAACTACTAGCTTTTCAAATGCAATGGCAGAACGATTAAATGGGAAAATACAAGAAATAAAAACCGCTGGTAGAGGGTATAGAACATTCCAAAATTTTAGAAATGCTATACTATTCTTTCACGGAGGTTTGAATCTTTACCCATAAAAATAATGGTAGAACCTTAAAAGATAATGGAATTGATCCTAACAATGTAGAATTTTTGCTAACCTATTACTTAGACGATTTTGATGATATACATTTGAAATTACATTTAAATGATTCCTTTGATTTGAGTACAATTCACGGAAACTCGGGTATGGAGATTTTTAAAATATCTAAATTATTTTATCTAGATGAAAAATCTAACAAAAACGTCAGTGAAAAAATAAATTTTGAACTAGTAGATGAAATAGGTTCAGGAATATGTAACGTGGCTTGCAGTTACTCTAGTTCTGGTAGTTGTAATTACAGTACAATGTTATGTGGTTCATCTGATGGTATTTGTAAACTATCAGAGATAAATAATGATTCAAGATTCAATATGAATTTCCCAACAATCAATTTACTATCTTATTTTGATTCGTACTATGAATTAAAGTATAATTTTTTGGATATAACAGAGGTTGGTAAAAAATTTATTAATTACTATTACAGCATCAGCGAATTCGTTGATATTAATGACTTAACCATCTCTGATTTTGGTAGTTTAGTTGATATACTTCCTGATTTAAACATAGCCGTTGATAAAATAAATAGTAATGAAGATGGTGTTGTGATAACAGAAGTTTTAAGGTCTAAAGCATCAGGCTTAATCGAAATATTGAAACAAAAGTCTAATGATTCTAATTATCAGAAAATACTGGATGATCTCAGTAGTGAAATTTCTTTATTGAGCGGTAAAACTAAGACAGAAATGACAAATGAAATGGTTGAAATTCAGTAGCTTAAGAGATATTTTGATTTATATTATTGTCTACAGATGCCTTATTTATATAAGGCATCTGTAGACAATAAAGTATATGATTTCTTTTCCATAGAACGAAATTTTGACAATTTAATTTACAAGTTGGTAAGCTTCCCAGTTATAGACTCAATTGTAATTGCCATGACTTATCTACTATACCTGAAATTAAACCCAAGCCAAGCCATTTTTAGAACTCTAGTGCTTTCATGTTTATCGATTCCTATTTGGTATGAGATTGATGTGTTATTTTTCTACTATGTCTTTAATTTTGATGAAAGTCTGGTATGTTTTGTACATTACCATAACTCTAATATGATGAAAATATACGGACCAGTAGTGCTTACTGTAATTTTGGCTTCACTATTCATTATAGCTCGAATGAAGACTAGTAAAAAAGAGAAGTGGCTACTAATTACCACAGCTCTTGTATATTCTCTAATTCATAATCTTTACTTATTGCTGTCTATCGATTAACTCTGATACAGTCACCCGATTTCTGGAATCATAGCATTTCCAAAAGTAGCTTCAACCTCATCAAAGGTCGCAAAGACATCCTTCGGATCATCAGAAGTAACCATTTTTAAGCGGTATTCCTTAAAATGCGGGGTTCCCTTAAAATAATTCGTATAATGTCTTCTAGTTTCTACAACACCCAGATGTTCTCCTTTCCAGTCGATGGACATCTGTAAATGACGACGAGCCATTTCAGCACGTTCAGCAATGGTGGGCTTTGTCAGATGCTCTCCCGTTGCAAAAAAGTGCTTTACTTCATTAAAAAACCATGGATAGCCTATAGACGCTCTCCCGATCATAGCACCATCAAGTCCATAAATATCTCGCATTTCCATTGCTTTTTCAGGGGAATTCACATCGCCATTACCAAAAACAGGAATATACATTCTTGGGTTGTTTTTTACCTCTGCAATAGGTCGCCAGTCGGCACTCCCTTTATACATTTGTGCGCGTGTTCTGCCGTGAATGGCGATGGCTTTACACCCCACATCCTGCAATCGTTCAGCAACTTCTACAATACGAATCGAATCGTGATCCCATCCTAGTCGTGTTTTTACTGTTACTGGAAGTTTGGTATGCTTAACCATCGCTTCCGTTAAGGCTACCATCAAGTCAATATCTTTTAAAATCCCCGCTCCAGCACCTTTGGAAACAACCTTCTTTACAGGGCATCCAAAGTTAATGTCTATAATATCGGGATTGGTTTTTTCTACAATTTCTACCGATCTTAACATGGCGTCTAAGTTGGCACCAAAAATCTGAATTCCAACAGGGCGCTCTTTCTCGTAGATATCTAATTTCATCACACTCTTGGCAGCATCGCGAATGAGACCTTCGGAAGAAATAAATTCAGTATACACAACATCTGCACCATTTTCTTTGCACAAAGCTCTAAAAGGAGGATCGCTTACATCTTCCATGGGAGCAAGCAGCAGAGGAAAATCTGGAAGTTCGATATCGCCTATTTTTACCAAATCAAATTATTTTTTGGCGAAAATACCACTTTTCCTAGATAGAACCCAAACACCATACCATCCAAGGAGCAATTCACCCACAGTTCCAGCCAGAAACCCTATTAAGGGCAGCCCATCAAATATCACACTTGCAAGCCTTCCAAATCCCAAGCCAAGCATAAAAATGACGTTAGATACCAATGCCATTTTCAAGTAGTTATTTTTAAATATTCCAAGAATCCAAAGGATGGAAAACCCCAAATAAATACCCATAACTGCTTTCAGAAAATTGAAATCATCGGTTGTTTCTGGAGTCATATTCAGCGAAGATTCTAAGTCAAAGCCATAGACTACCGCCACTGGAATAACCACCACCTCGGAAATCACTAAGTGAATTTTTGATACGATTTCAGATGTTACATTAGACATAAGAAAAATAAAATCAGACTCTCAAGCACATCAATTTCCATTCGGTTAGGATGCTACAGAACAGCCAGTTGTTGTTTGTGATATCAGCTGTGTCTATAGCTAAGTTTGGAAAATCACGCTCAGCTATCACAGTTCGATCAAAATACTCGGACAATATTAAATCCAAAGAAAATATCTCCATCTTCCCAGTTCCCCTCGGCATTACTTAAGAAGCCAGGTTCATTTGTAGATTGTGCATTAGAAAAAAGAAGCTGAAATACATGTCCCCCTGTTTCAATATCCACACCAATGGTCAGAGGATCATTGAAGAGCGAATTGCGATCTCTGTTAAAATTATACGCATAATCCATATTGATGCTCATTCGTTGACTCAGCTTGTAGCGACCTCCCAATCCCATGACAAACTGGTTGTGAGTCCTTCCTCCTGTGATGTTTAAATCCTGAAGATTTTGCCGTACATACGACGGCGCTACCAGAAAAGAAAAATCATCAGAAAATCTCCGAGAGATTAATAACTGTGTGGCATAGCTCATTCGATCACCAAATTCGATATCGGGCAATCTATCTTCACCTATCTGAGTATTGATATTAGCAGTACCATAAAAAACATAAGTAAATGCATTGGTCTCCGATTGCTTGGCCAGTCGAGCCTTGATAGAAGTAGAATAGGTCTCACCCAGAGACTCTCTCCCTATACTCATCTGAATGCCTTCCCAAAGCCCTTTTACTAGCTGTATTTTGGTATTGGCCTGATCCAATCCAAAAAAGGTTTTAATTCCGTTTTGTAAGGTGCCAAACCGATGGGAAACATACAAATACAAATCCCCTTTCTCAGCAATTTTTGTCGATTGCAAATTTCCGATCTTCATGGCCTTAAAAGCAGGTAACTCGTATTTTTTTTCCTCCTCAGTTAAGGCGTCAAGCTCATCTAAAAGATCATCTTGGGCACAAATCGAAATACTTAAAAAAAGGAAAATAACTACAGAAAAATAGGGCTTCATCATTGAATTATTGTTGAATGATACACTGATCTAATTTAAGTTCGTCTAGAAGATCATCGTATCCAATAACGCGACCTTTTAATCGAATTTCTTGATATTCTTTAATAAGAGTGGTGTTGACATCTTTTCTAAACTGACAATAGATTCGATTGCTCAATGTGATTCCATTTTCATCACGCTGTGTTACAATTCCAGTCAGCACTACAACATTGTCTTGCCATGCAGAAATATCTTTTTGAATTTCGGCGAGGAAAGTGTCTGAACTCCCCGTAAAATCGACCTCCTTCGACTCAATGGTTGTCGGTGGTTGCATAGCATACCTGTAAACGATAAAGGCAGTAATCGCAATGACAACCAAAATGGTCATAATAATACTACTTCTTTTCGACAAGCTCATACGCTATAATGATGTTAATGATATCTGCAATTTTATCCTTTACAATAGCCGGAATTTTGATTCCAAATTCTTTCGGAGTCACAGAAAAAGTAGCAGATAAAATTATTCGGTCTCCTTCTTTCTCCACCACTGCTTTAGTGTTCATATTCTTTTCTACTCCTTTTATCGTTAGAGAACCAGAAAGATCATATTCTTTTTTTTCGATGATAGAAACCAAATCAAAATCCTTGAACTTCCCTCTAAAAATAGCCTTTGGAAACTCATTAGAGGCCATATAATTTTCGTTGAAATGCTCTTGCATTAAAGCCACCCTAAACTGAAAAGCATTGATAAAAAGCTGTGCTGCAAAATCCCCAGTTTGTGCTTTTAAGATCACCGTAGTACTATTGTTCTTTGCCTCTACAGGCTCAAAAGCTTTTACAGAAGCCTTAAATTCTGTTAACCCTGTTCTTGTAAAGTAGGTCTGTGATGATGCTACTTGAGAGATGACAATACCCATCACCAAAAAGAAGACCTTATTTATTTTTAGCATTTTGTATCCAATCATACTTGAACTAAATTAAGTATTAGCGTGAAACATTGACAAGATTATTTTGCTCTGTGAGTGTTCACTTAATCACAAATGCTCACTCTCCTAATATGCACGCCAACTATTAAATATTTCCTTTT
>JABSPP010000126.1 GCA_013214275.1 Flavobacteriaceae bacterium | reverse complement strand
AAATACGATACCATACTTAATGGCTATAAGCAACTGTAAATGTGTATCATATATAGGTGCATTGCTTAATTTTAAACACTATAAATACAAACACAAATGAAAAAAATGGTCATGGCAACTGCAGTAACTGCAGCGCTAATAGCTTCCTGTAAGGGAGAGAAAAAAGAGAAAATAGAAGTAAAAGAAGAAGTAAAAGTAGAGAAAGTAGTGGCCGTTAACAACGTAGATGTTACCGCTTCCTCATTAACATGGAAAGGAACAAAACCAGGAGGTGCCCACAACGGAACCGTTGCTTTAAAAGAGAGTTCCTTGCTCATTGAAGATGGAGCAATCACTGGTGGAGAATTTACAGTTGATATGACTACCATTAAAAATTTGGACATCGAAAATCCAAAATCTGCAGCCAATTTAGTCAGCCATCTAAGCGATACCGATTTTTTTGATGTAGCAAAATACCCCACTGCAAAATTTGTCATCACTTCAGTAGCAGACAATGATGGGAAACTGGCGGTTACAGGCAACCTCACCGTAAAAGATGTGACAAAAAGCATTACCATTCCCGCAGCACTATCAGAAGCAGAAGGAATTTACACATTCAAAAGTGATACGTTTAATATAGATAGAGCTGACTTTAACATCAAATACAAATCGAAAAAGTTTTTTGATAATTTAAAAGATAAATTTATCGATGATCTAGTTGAAATGTCATTTGAAGTAAAAACAACGGCAACTTCAGAATAATCAAACAAACAGCGACCCTCTCACTAAAGAGAGGGTTGTTTATTTATACCAAGTTTATACTTTTTAACAAATCGTTCGCATACAGAAGTGTCATCTCGTAGAAGACCTTCTCATAACCATTATCGGTCAGCTTAGTTTCAAACAACTACAAAAGAGCTTCTCTAAGCACAGTAACAGGATGTTTAGCAATCCGCTGAGTACCGTCGTAAATTTGATGCCGGCAACTAGTCCCTGCTGCCACAATAATCACGTCTTTTGGAGTTTTTCTCAGCTTGGGAAACAAAGTGTCTTCTCCTACCTGCATACTCACCTTATAATGTTCTTTTTCATATCCAAAAGATCCTGCCATCCCACAACACCCGGTATTCATAATCGTGGGTTTATAGTTCCTGGGAATGTTCAAAACTCGGAAGCTAGCATGGGTAGTTGATAGTGCTTTTTGATGGCAATGCCCATGGATTTTAAGAGTCCTCTCTCGATCAGTAAATTGTGTAGATTGGATATTTCCACAATCAAACTCCTTACTTAAAAACTCTTCTATGGTGTAGGTACTTTGAGCAATAAGCATGGCCGACTCCTTGTCGTCTGCTAACCGCAGGCTTTCATCTCTAAAAGTTAAAATGCCCGAAGGCTCAATTCCAATCAGCGGAGTTTTCTCAGTAATAAGATCCTTGAAATAATCAATATTTCTGTTAATCAATTCTTTAGCTTCCCTCAAAAACCCCTTAGAAATATAAGCACGACCACTTTCTAGGTGATCAATAGGAACGACCTTAAAATTTAAAGACTCCAACAAAAATAAAGCATCCAAGGCTAGTTTAGACTCCAGATAATTGGTAAACTCATCCACAAAAAGATACACAGTTTTTAGTGGATTTTTTAAGGTCTGTATTTGTTGCTTCCTAACAGTAGCAAAACTCTTAGTTGCTTTTGGAATTGTTCGTTTAGGATGGATGCCTATGATGCGTTTAATCAACCCACCCGAAAGAGGATGTCCAGCAAAGGCATTATATACATTTGGTATTTTGGAAGCAATCCGATTAAATCTTGTCGAGTAGGCAAAAGATTTATTTCTAAACGAATACCCGTTTTCTTCTTGGTATTGATATAGGAACTCACTTTTTAATGCAGCCACATCCACATTGCTAGGACATTCTGAAGCACAAGCCTTGCAACTCAAACAGAGGTCAAAAACTTCTTTCAGCTCATCGTGATTAAACCTGTTCATATTTTCTGAATGGGTCAGAAATTCACGTAAGGTATTCGCCCTCGCCCTAGTAGTATCTTTTTCATTTTTAGTAGCGCGATAACTTGGACACATGGCACCTCCCACAGAGGCGGGCTTTCTACAATCCCCAGAGCCGTTACACTTCTCTGTCAATCGGAGGATTCCTTGATTGTCAGAAAAATCTTGAATGGTTACAATCTCAGGCTCACCGCGATCTACTTCATACCGAAGACTTTTATCCATAGGAAAAGCATCCGTAATCTTTCCTTTGTTAAAGACCTTGTTGGGGTCAAAAGCTTTTTTAATACGCCTCAGTAACTCATAGTTCCTTTCACCGATCATTAGAGGAATAAATTCTGCCCTAACAATTCCATCACCATGTTCACCACTAAAAGAACCACCATATTGCTTAACCAACCTAGCGGTTTCCGTGGTAATCTTTCTGAACAAATCTACGTCTTCCGCTTTTTTTAAATTCAGGATAGGACGAAGATGCAGTTCGCCAGCACCAGCATGAGCGTAATAAACCGCTTTCTGCTTGTACTTATTCATAATTTTAGTGAAATCTGTTATATAATTTGGCAGGTCGCTTAGAACCACAGCGGTATCTTCAATACAAGCAACAGCCTTAGCATCTCCTATCATATTGCCCAGCAATCCCAATCCAGCCTTTCTGAGTTCAAAAACACGGGTAATTTCATCACCACTGATTATCGGGTGATGATATCCAAAATTATTTTTTTCTAGATCCTCTACAAGACTGCCAGCCAAATTTTTGGACTCTTCTAAGGTATCGGCAGCTACCTCTAAAATTAAAATAGCCTTGGGATCTCCTTGTATAAAAAAGCGATTTTTCGCTTGGGTTCTGTTGTTTTTTGTACAGTCTAAAATAACGCTGTCCATGAGTTCGCAGGCATATAAGTTATGATTCATGGCCAAAACAGTAGCACGTAAACTTTCATCAATACTTTTGAAATGGGAAGCCACAATAACAGGTTCTTTAGGCTGAATATCGTCTAGTTGAAGTCTAATAGCGGTGGAAAATACCAAGGTACCCTCGCTACCCGAAAGCAATTTAGCAACATTGATTTTTTTGTGATTTCCCCCAAAGAGTTCAAAGTCTAACAACTCATCAACTGCATAGCCTGTGTTTCTCCTGTGGATACTCTTTTTTGGAAACTGAGAAAGAATTTCTTGCTGTATGGCTTGCTGCGAGAGTTCCCTATAAAGAGATGTATAAATTTCTCCTTCTCGGGTTTTTTCTTTTCTCTTTGCCTTGAATTCATCAGAAGTGAGCTCAGAAAAAGAAGCTTCTGTGCCATCGCTAAGAACCCCATCTATCTGCAATACCTTATCGCGTGTTACCCCGTATTGAATAGAAGTACTTCCAGAAGAATTGTTACCAACCATACCACCAATCATACATCGGTTTGAAGTGGATGTATTGGGGCCAAAAAATAATCCAAAAGGCTTGAGAAAAAGATTGAGCTCATCACGAATAACGCCGGGTTGCACAGTGATGGTTTTTTCAATTTCATCAAATGCTAAAATACGTGTAAAATGTTTTGAAACATCAACAATAATTCCATCACCAACACATTGTCCAGCCAACGAAGTACCAGCAGTTCTTGGAATTAATGTTGTATGGTGATCCTCTGCAAATTTGATTAATTGCTGAATATCCGACACGTCTCTCGGATAAGCAACAGCCAAAGGAATCTTGCGATAGACCGAAGCATCCGTGGCATAAATACTCTTGTGAAGATCATCAAAAAAGAGTTCTCCTTTGAGGGTATTTCTAAGTTGTGTAAGTCTTTCTTTAGAAATCATCTGCGTTACATCTAAACATTTTTCCTACAATACATTACTCAACCATCTGAATTTTATCTCTACATGACAGATCCTTTACAGGATAATCCACTTTGGTAGCATTCAATGGTTTATTTCTCAATCAAAAATAAGGCTTTCTAGCTAGCTTGTAAAGTGGGATGACTGAAAGTTTTTGACTACTTTTAACCAGTCAAATTCTCATAAAAGGATTGGTTAAATAAAGGTGAATAACTCAAAAACTGAAATGATTAATCATCAAACAGTTAGCATCAATTGAAGCAAATGAAAAAGTGGTTTCGTCTATTTTTATCCACCTTTGTACTATCCATATTTTCCTTCGGCATATGGACGCTATATTTTAATACCAAAGATAGAGGTTTAACTTTTGAATTAGAAGCCGATCCTAGTCTGTATATCTTGTTGACATTAATTCTACTGCCGTTCCAAGTTTTGTATTCAATCTGGAGAAGCTATATCGCAAGCAAAAAACCGAACTCTATGTGATCTTACATTACGGCGATCTTTTATTTTCGTACTTTTTGTGTTTCTCTACACTTTTGGGTTTGTATTGACTTAGAGGATATAACAATACAATAAAAGTTGATTTAGAAGCTTCAGGCTCCTTTGATGCCATGTTCATTTTTTTAACTGCTTTGTGTGTGATGAGTTTACTACTAATTATAGACCACTTTAGGTTTCATAAAGCAATGAATCGTCAAAAGAAGACTTCTAAAATTGAAGATATAGGAGCTGGCACGTGAGTGAATCAAAAAACCCTGATTTCAGTATAACTAAAATCAGGGTTTTATTTTTAAGGTCAACGGATGACAAAATCGTTGAGGCATCCAAGTGGTTATCTCAAATACATCTATCCATTCATAGATATCAAAAATTCATCATTATTTTTTGAGAACTTAATTCTCTCACTAATAAATTCCATAGCCTCTATAGGATTCATATCTGCAAGGTATTTACGAAGCACCCACATTCGCTGAACAGTCTTATCATCTAACAATAGATCGTCTCTACGCGTACTAGATTTAATCAAGTCAATAGCAGGATAAATTCTTCTATTGGCAATATTTCGCTCTAGCTGTAGTTCCATATTTCCTGTTCCCTTAAACTCTTCAAAAATGACCTCATCCATTTTAGAGCCTGTTTCTGTCAGTGCTGTAGCAATAATGGTTAAAGAGCCTCCATTTTCAATATTTCTGGCAGCTCCAAAGAAGCGTTTGGGTTTGTGAAGCGCATTGGCATCTATACCTCCGGAGAGGATTTTTCCAGAGGCCGGAGCGACGGTATTGTAGGCTCTTGCTAAACGTGTAATAGAGTCTAAAAGAATCACAACGTCATGACCACATTCTACCAACCGTTTTGCCTTTTCCAAGACAATATTGGCAACACGAACGTGCTTGTCGGCAGGCTCATCAAAGGTAGAGGCTACCACTTCGCCACGAACACTACGTTGCATATCTGTGACCTCCTCAGGTCTTTCGTCAATAAGTAATACAATCTGATATACTTCAGGGTGGTTTGCGGCAATCGAGTTGGCAACATCCTTCAACAGCATCGTTTTACCTGTTTTGGGTTGTGCAACAATCATTCCTCGCTGTCCTTTCCCAATAGGAGAAAATAAATCGATAATTCTTGTAGATAGACTACTGCCTTTGTCTGCGAGGTTAAATTTTTCATTTGGAAATAGTGGTGTGAGATGCTCAAAGGATACACGATCTCTGACAATATTCGGATTTAACCCGTTAATCTTTGAAACTCGAATGAGAGGGAAGTACTTCTCACCTTCTTTTGGAGGTCTCACATTTCCTCTAACGGTATCTCCTGTTTTTAACCCAAACAATTTAATTTGAGATTGAGAAACGTAGATGTCGTCAGGAGAAGATAAGTA
>JABSPP010000125.1 GCA_013214275.1 Flavobacteriaceae bacterium | reverse complement strand
GTTTACCAACACAATTTACTAGATTGCAGTGGCTAAACAACACAAAATTATGGCAAAATCGAGTTCAAAAAAGCGTAAAGTAATTGTTGATTCTGTTGGAGAGGCACACGTTACTGCGTCATTTAACAACATCATCATCTCTTTAACAAACAAGAAAGGAGATGTGATCTCATGGTCATCGGCTGGAAAAATGGGTTTTAGAGGTTCTAAAAAAAACACCCCTTATGCTGCCCAGTTGGCTGCTGAGGACTGTGCTTCAGTCGCTCATGAAGCAGGTTTACGAAAAGTAAAAGTGTATGTAAAAGGACCAGGGAACGGTAGGGAATCTGCCATTAGAACTATTCACAATGCAGGTATTGAAGTTACAGAAATCATTGACATTACTCCAATCCCTCACAATGGTTGTCGTCCACCTAAAAGAAGACGCGTATAACAAATAACACAATGTAAGATGAATTTTAAAATATAAAATTCGTCCTACATTATAACTCAATAGGTTAAAAATCAGATAGGAGTCAAGATTATCGGAGGATATAAGCCTGAATTCATAATCCCTATCACAATTAATTAGAAATGGCAAGATATACAGGACCAAAAACAAAAATTGCTCGCAAGTTTGGTGAAGCAATCTTCGGAGAGGATAGAAGCTTTGAAAAAAGAAATTATCCTCCAGGACAACATGGAAGCGGAAAAAGAAGAGGTAAAAAATCTGAGTATGCTATCCAGTTAATGGAGAAGCAAAAAGCAAAATACACATACGGAATACTTGAACGTCAATTTAGTAATTTGTTCAAGAAAGCATCTCGTTCCAAAGGAATTACTGGTGAAGTATTGTTACAATTATGTGAATCTCGCTTAGACAATGTGGTCTTTCGCTTAGGGATTGCTAATTCAAGAAGGGCTGCGAGACAATTAGTTTCTCATAGGCACATTACTGTAAATGGCGATATCGTAAATATTCCATCCTATTCCCTCAAAGAAGGAGATGTAGTTGCAGTTAGAGAAAAATCAAAATCATTGCAGGCTATCGAAAATTCACTGGCATCTAGCAGTACTGTTTATGAATGGTTAACCTGGAATTCTGATAAGAAAGAAGGAACTTTTACAAAAGCCCCTGAAAGGCTACAAATTCCAGAGAACATCAAAGAGCAGTTAATCGTTGAACTGTATTCTAAATAACCAATTTATCAATAAATCTCATTGGTCTTTGGCCAAAGGGTCTGTTCGTTTTTCTTCATACCCACAGACCGCGCAACCTAAGAACAATTAAAACGAAGAAAATATGGCAATTTTAAACTTTCAAAAACCCGATAAAGTAATTATGATTGAATCTACTGATTTTTCAGGTAGATTTGAATTCCGACCATTAGAACCAGGTTTTGGTCTAACCGTTGGTAATGCTTTAAGAAGAGTATTGTTATCCTCTTTGGAAGGCTTCGCAATTACCTCTTTAAGAATAGATGGTGTGGAGCACGAGTTTTCCACTATTGAAGGGATTGTTGAGGACGTTACAGAGATGATCCTAAACTTAAAACAAATACGTTTTAAAAAGCAAATTGAAGAATCTGACAGAGAAACTGTTTCTGTCGCAACAACTAACCAAGACCAGCTAACTGCAGGAGACTTACAAAAATATATTTCTGGATTCCAAGTTCTAAATCCAGACCTAGTAATTTGCAACATGGATCGTACTGTAAAGTTAAATATGGAGTTAACTATCGAGAAAGGTAGAGGTTTTGTCACTGCTGAAGAAAATAAAAAAGCTGGTGTTGCTATTGGAACAATTTTCACAGATGCTATTTTTACACCAATCAAGAACGTGAAATACTCAATAGAAAACTTCCGAGTAGAGCAGAAAACTGACTATGAAAAACTAGTTTTTGATATCGACACAGACGGTTCCATCAACCCTAAAGATGCTTTAACAGAAGCTGCAAAAATTTTGATTCATCACTTCATGTTATTTTCAGATGAAAGAATCACTTTAGAAGCTGATGAAATTGCTCAGACAGAAACATATGACGAAGAATCATTACACATGCGTCAATTATTAAAGACAAGACTCATTGATATGGACCTCTCTGTTAGAGCTTTAAATTGCTTAAAAGCAGCAGAGGTAGATACTCTTGGAGACCTAGTATCATTCAACAAAAGTGATCTAATGAAGTTTAGAAACTTCGGTAAGAAATCATTAACTGAATTAGAGGAACTAGTCAATGTTAAGGGGCTTACTTTTGGAATGGATTTAGGTAAATACAAACTAGATAGAGACTAATAAAAATGAAGATTAACCTCTCATAGTTTTGCTCTCCACAGGGATAGAAGCAAGATGAGAGCTAAAACAAACGGTCATGAGACACGGAAAAAAGTTTAATCATTTAGGAAGAAAAACAGCTCATAGAAAGGCAATGCTGGCCAATATGGCTTGTTCATTAATCGAACACAAAAGAATTAACACGACTGAAGCAAAAGCTAAAGCACTTCGTAGGTTTATTGAGCCTTTCGTTACTAAGTCAAAATCAGATACTACCCATAATAGAAGAGTGGTATTTAGCTACCTCAGAAATAAGTACGCGGTAACAGAATTATTCAAAGAGATTTCAGTAAAAATAGGAGACAGACCAGGTGGATATGTGCGAATTATCAAATTGGGAAATCGCCAAGGAGATAATGCTCCAATGGCAATGATTGAGTTCGTTGATTACAACGATTTGTACAACCCAAAAGGGGAAAAAGTAAAAAAATCTACTCGTAGAAGCAGGAGAAAGAAAACAGATGATGCGGTTGCTTCAACTGAGCAGGTAGAAAATACAAATGAAGAAAAATCTGAATAATCATTTCAGATTTTAAATAAATGTTAAAAGGGGAAAGCTAACTTTAGCTTTGCCCTTTTTTTTTTACATTTACGAATTAGTGTAATAGCTTAATTTTAAAATTTAATTCCATTTACAGCTTACAATAACAGAAAAATGAAAAAAATGAAGATAACAGTACTACTATTTTTAATGGTTAACATTATTGGCTACTCCCAGAGCACATCAACAAGTGTAAGTGAGAATAACGCTTTAACATTACACAGAATCACTGGTAGTGGCGGTTCAGGAGGAGTATCAAGAAGTTATGGACAAGCTATGAGGTTTGTGAATCCACCTAAAGCTATTGATGGCTCTATTTATTTATTCAAAAAATGGAAAGGCTCTCCGGCAGTAATAGAATCCAAAGACAAAAAAACTTTCGTCCTAGATAATATTAATTTCAATTTAAAGACAAATAGATTTGTAACAAAGATATCGCAAGATTCAATCTTTGTCATTAATATGGATAAAATTGATAATATCAATATATTGGGGAAAGTATTCAAGAAAATAGATTCAGAGATTGGAACTCGAATTTTTGAGGTAGTATTTGAATCTGATAAAATATCTATTCTGAATTTTCATTCTGTAAAACTAGTAGAGGGCTCTGTTAATCCAATGCTAGGAAGAAAAAATGACAAGCTCATACACAAACAAGCTTTTTACATTCACAATGAAGCCAATACTGTTCAATTTAAATTAAACAAAAAATCTATACTAGATGTACTCTCTTCAAATGAAACTGAAAAGAAAGCAATTAAAAACTATTACAGTAGAAACAAATTTTCTTACAAGAGTATTGATGACTTAAAAAAGGTTCTCAATAATTTAGATAATATTATCTAAACTTAAAAAAGACAACTCCATAAGTTGTCTTTTTTTGGTAACAAGTAAATTAGAAACTAACACATAGACTGATTCAATGAAATATCAACAACGTAAAAAAGCAATTGTTTTATTAGCAGACGGCACAATCTTCTATGGTAAATCTATTGGAATTGAGGGGACTGCTACTGGTGAGATTTGTTTTAATACTGGAATGACAGGGTATCAAGAGATTTTTACAGATCCATCTTACTACGGTCAAATCATGGTTACTACCAATGCACACATTGGAAACTATGGAGTTCATGATAAAGAAGTTGAATCAGATGGAATCAAGATAGCTGGTTTGGTAGTAAGAAATTTTAGTTTTGAACACTCAAGGGTAGATTCCAGCGGAAACCTTAAAGATTGGTTTACAAAGCACCATTTAGTAGCGATTTCAGACGTTGATACCAGAGCTTTAGTCTCCTATATTAGAGATCATGGAGCCATGAACGCAATTATCTCTACTGAGACTAATAATATAGACTTATTAAAAGATCAATTATCTAAAGTCCCCACTATGGAAGGTTTAGAATTGGCATCTAAGGTTTCCACAAAAGAGCCTTATTTTGTGGGTGACGAAAATGCTGATATAAAAATTGCAGCACTCGATATTGGCATTAAGAAAAATATCCTCAGGAATTTAGCTAAAAGAGGTGCTTACATTAAGGTGTATCCATACAATGCAAGTTTTGAGGATTTATATTCTTGGGATCCAGACGGATATTTCATCTCAAATGGCCCAGGAGATCCAGAGCCACTTCATGACGCACAATCTCTTGCAAAAGAAATTATTAGTAGAGATTTACCATTATTTGGAATTTGTCTAGGTCATCAAGTAATCGCATTGGCAAATGGAATTTCTACCTATAAGATGCACAACGGGCATCGTGGGATTAATCATCCCGTTAAGAATTTACTCACAGGAAAGGGAGAGATTACCTCTCAAAATCACGGTTTTGCCATAAATAGAGAAGAAACAGAGGCCAGCGAAAATGTAGAAATTACTCATGTACATCTAAATGACCAAACTGTGGCGGGTATCAGAATAAAGGGCAAAAACTGTTTTTCTGTCCAATATCATCCTGAAGCAAGTCCAGGTCCAAAAGATGCAGAATATCTCTTTGATGAATTTATCAAAAACATAAAAAAAGTTAAATCATCACTTGTTTGATATCTGTTTTGATCTGAAATTTTCTTAAAAGACCTCAGTTTTACAACTCATCGATAAACAGCGGCTTTTCATCGATAAACTACTGTGGTATTGAAATCCAAACGTTAACTTTAAGACATGATGTTTACTCATCACTTTCTTTTTCATAGCAATTTTTCCCACTCTACCTAGAGTGGGTTTTTTGTTGAAATCGTTTTCGTATAAAATTACATTTTGTATCTTCAAAAACCCTCCTTTATACGTAAATTAGCTTGCAAATAAATTCAAAAGATCAAAACTTTAAGTAATATGAGTATAATCTTACACATCCATGCACGTCAAATTTTTGATTCTAGAGGGAATCCAACAGTTGAAGTAGATGTTACGACAGAAAATGAGATCACTGGTAGAGCAGCTGTTCCCTCGGGGGCCTCTACAGGTGAGCACGAAGCTGTAGAACTCAGGGATGGTGGAAAAGCATATATGGTTGCAGAGACCAAATTAGTATTCCGCCTATATGTGGTAATTTAAAATTTAGAATAAATTTAAACATTATAAAAATTAAAATCTTTCAACGAGCTGTAAGAAGATTGAATAAATATATTTTTATATAAAGGCGGAGATATTCGTTAATTATAGATTCAAAGAACTAAAAAAAAAATGCTTTTTTAAATAGCAAAAAAAGGAAAGTCAAAAAAGGAAATCGCCCAGAAAGCAAAAAAAGCGGAAAAGTCACCGAAATCAGGCCCAGAAAGCAAAAAAAGGAAACAATGGGTGCGGTCTTTTTTCTTGGGCAGGCGCCCGCACCCATTGTTTCCTTTTTTTGCTTTCTGGGC
>JABSPP010000124.1 GCA_013214275.1 Flavobacteriaceae bacterium | reverse complement strand
CCTATGACGCAGAGCGGATACACGGTATCTCAACAAACCTTGCCATGGAGCAAGGAATTCCCTTAGAGCAAGGGTTGGCGCGCTTTAATGAAGTGCTTGAAAAAACCACGTTTATTGTAGGGCAAAATGTAGGGTTTGACGTCAATATTATGGGATGTGAGTTTCATAGGATGCGTGCTAAAAATAACCTTACCCAGCTTCCCGTTCTTGATACCTGTACCGAACATACTGCGCAACTCTGCCGAATCCCTGGTGGTCGAGGAGGAAAATTTAAACTCCCAACACTAACAGAATTACATCAGTATTTATTTGGTGTTGGATTTGATGAAGCCCACAATGCAACAGCTGATGTAGAGGCAACTGCACGTTGCTTTTTGGAATTGATACGCCTGAGAAAATTTACCAAAGAAGAACTAGACGTAGATCATGAGTATTTTGAGCGTTTCTCAGAAGTACATCCAAAAACCATTCAGGTAGTTGGTTTACAGCACATTAACTTAAAAAAAGAAAGTGCAAAAATCCGTAAACGCTCAGAGGCACAAAAAGAGTCAGAAACAACTAAATCAACAGCAAAAGGTCTAGCAGCACTTGAAAATGCAAAATTTGCTCATCTTCACAACCACACTCAGTTTTCAGTATTGCAATCTACCATTCAAATTGGAAATATAGTTAATGCTGCAATTGACGATCGGATGTCTGCTGTTGCCCTAACAGATACGGGTAATATGATGGCTGCCTTTCAGTTTGTAGAGACTATTGCTAGAGCAAATAAAGACGCAAAACATCCCATAAAACCCATCGTTGGATGTGAATTCTTTATTTGTCGCGATCATACCAATAAAAGCACAAAAGATAATGGATATCAAGTGGTATTTCTTGCAAAGAACAAAAAGGGGTATCACAATTTGGCAAAAATGTCTTCCAAAGCTTTTGTAGATGGTTTTTACTATGTTCCACGAATCGACAAAACAATTGTTGAGCAACATAAAGAAGATATCATAGTGCTCACGGGAAACTTGTATGGTGAGGTTCCAAACAAAATTTTAAATGTAGGGGAATCTCAAGCCGAGGAAGCTCTCCTTTGGTGGAAGGAACAGTTTGGTGAAGATCTGTACATAGAGCTCATGAGACATGAGCAGGAAGATGAAAAAGTGGTGAATGAAACACTATTAAGGTTTGCCAGTAAGCATCAAATCAAAACAGTGGCGACTAACAATACCTTTTACCTAAACAAAGAAGATGCCAACGCACATGATATTCTTTTATGTGTTAAAGACGGTGAAAAGCAAGCTACTCCTGTTGGAAAGGGTCGTGGCTATCGTTATGGGCTACCCAATGAGGAGTATTATTTCAAATCTACCAAAGAAATGAAAACGCTCTTTGCTGATATCCCAGAGGCCATTTTGAACATTCAGGAAATCGTAGATAAAATTGTCCCTTTTACACTGGCAAGAGAGGTGCTTTTACCTGCCTTTGATATTCCAATAAAATTTCAAGACTCCAAAGACCAAAATGATGGCGGTAAGCGTGGTGAAAACAATTATCTGCGACACCTTACTTTTGAGGGTGCTAAAAAACGCTATAGTGAGCTTACAGAAGCTATTGTAGAACGTCTAGAATTTGAATTAAAGGTCATTGAAAATACGGGCTACCCAGGTTATTTTCTGATTGTTGAAGACTTTATTCGGGCGGCTAGAGAGATGAATGTATCTGTAGGACCAGGTCGTGGGTCTGCTGCTGGATCTGTTGTGGCTTATTGTCTTTGGATTACCAATATAGACCCTATTAAATACGACTTACTTTTTGAGCGTTTCCTCAACCCAGAGCGTATTTCCATGCCTGATATTGATATTGATTTTGACGATGAAGGAAGGGGACGTGTTATGGAGTATGTCATTGAAAAATATGGAGTCAATCAGGTGGCACAGATTATTACCTACGGAACGATGGCTGCTAAGTCTTCCATTCGAGATACGGCTCGTGTACTGGACTTACCGTTGTTTGAAGCGGATAGAATTGCAAAGCTAATTCCAAATATCAAACTAAAAAATATCTTTGGTGAAGACCCAAAGAGTAAGGATAAGATTGCCGGTCTGAGGACAGAAGAAAAAGAGATGGTAAAAGAGCTCAAATCCATTTCAGAAGGAACAGGAATCGAAGCTGAAACTGTCAATAAAGCTCTGGTCTTGGAAGGTTCTGTTAGGAATACGGGGATTCATGCCTGTGGTGTAATCATCACGCCTTCAGATATTACCAACTATGTCCCTGTGGCTGTTGCTAAAGATTCTGAGATGTATGTAACCCAGTTTGACAATGCTGTGGTAGAGAGTGCTGGACTGTTAAAAATGGATTTTCTCGGTTTGAAAACCTTGACTTTAATCAAAGACACAGTGAAAATTGTCAAGGCTCGACAAGGGGTTGTGCTGGATCCAGAAAATTTTCCTCTTGACGATCAAAAAACGTATGAACTGTTTCAACGTGGTGAAACAGTGGGAATCTTCCAATATGAATCTGCTGGAATGCAAAAGCATATGCGTTCTCTAAGACCTACAGTCTTTGGCGACTTAATAGCGATGAATGCTCTCTACAGACCAGGACCCATGGAGTATATTCCCTCTTTTATCAGAAGGAAACATGGTGAAGAAGAAATCACATACGATCTTTCAGAAATGGAGGAATATTTGGCCGAAACCTATGGAATTACTGTATATCAAGAGCAAGTAATGCTGCTCTCACAAAAATTGGCTGATTTTACAAAAGGTGAGGCTGATATTCTTCGAAAAGCCATGGGAAAAAAACAAGCGGCTACACTGGCAAAAATGAAATCCAAATTCATTGACCAAGCACATGCTAATGGACATAAGGAGGATGTTCTACAAAAAATATGGAAAGACTGGGAGTCGTTTGCCATGTACGCATTCAACAAGTCTCATTCTACGTGCTATGCCTGGATTGCTTATCAAACAGCATACCTAAAAGCGCATTATCCTGCGGAATATATGGCTTCTGTACTCTCAAATAATATGAGTGATATCAAATTGGTCTCCTTCTTTATGGAAGAATGTAAGCGAATGGGGTTGGAGGTTCTAGGCCCAGATATTAACGAATCGTATTTAAAATTCTCCGTAAACAAGGAAGGCGCTGTCCGTTTTGGAATGGGCGCTATTAAAGGTGTTGGTGGTTCTGCTGTAAAGGCGATTATAAAAGAGCGAAAAGAGAATGGATCATTTAAATCAATTTTTGATGTTACCAAGCGTGTGGATTTAAGATCAGCAAATAAAAAAGCTTTTGATGGATTGATTCTAGCTGGTGGTTTTGACTCTTTTTCCAACACCCATAGAGCGCAGTATTTTGCCTTGGATGAAAAAGGTCAATCCTTTATTGAAAAGGCTATTCGATTTGGGAACAGATACCAAGAGAATCTCAATTCGGCGCAAGTTTCTCTATTTGGCGAAACTTCAGAAATACAATTTCCAGAACCTGACATACCGTCTGCAGAGGCATGGGGGACCATGGAACAACTGGCAAAGGAAAAGGAAGTCGTGGGAATGTATATTTCTGCGCATCCATTAGATGATTTTAAGAACGAATTGAAATTCTGCAATGCTGCGGTAGCAAATTTCAGAGGTGATCTCAGTAAAAATGTGGGAGCTAACTTATCTTTTGGTGGTATTGTGAGTGAAGTCCAGCATCGCATTTCAAAATCTGGAAAAGGCTGGGCTATTTTTATGGTTGAAGATTATTCAGATAGTTATGAATTTAAAATTTTTGGTGAGGAATATTTGAAATTTAAACACTTTTTAGTTCCCAACTCGTTCCTGTATATCAGAACTACTATTTCAGAAGGATGGATTAATAAAGAAGGGATTCAGGGAGATCCACGATTAAAATTTACCGAATTTAAATTATTACATGATGTGATGGATGATATGTGTAAGAAAATTACCATCAAAATTCCCGTTCAGCAAATCAATCAAACATCCATATCTGCTTTTGAGAACCTCTTTAAAACCAACATAGGAAAACAATCGCTTCGATTTGTGATTTATGATGCAGAGGAGGAAGTAGAATTGGATGTGTCTAGTGGAAATACTAAAATCAAAATCACCTCAGAATTATTACAAACACTTGAAAATCATCACGTAAGCTTTAAACTGAATTAATTACGGTTGTTTGAATGAATATTAAAGTGATTTCGACTTTCTTTACTTCAATGCGCTAAAAATAGTCGTTCGAAATATTAAGCGGTGATCTCTTTAAACAGGTTCTCCAAACGCTGATTATGGGAATTGAGCTCTAGAATCTTCAGTCCGTTCTCTTTAGCAAAATCAAAAATAGCAGCTCGCATATCTTCTTTGGCGTCAAAAGTAAGATGCCATGTCATGTCAAAGTTATTCTTAAAGGATTTTAGGTAGGGCAAGTTCTGAATGAGCTGTTCCTCTATTTTATAATTAAAAGTAACTTCTATGTGTTGCTGTTTACTTTCTTTTAAATCTATTAAAGGCTTATCTATCATTAACTTTCCTTTTTTAATGATGATGACTCGATCACAAATAGCCTCTACCTCTTGCATAATGTGCGTAGAGAACAAAATGGTCTTCTCTTTGCTCAACGTTTTGATCAAATTTCTAATTTCCTGCAATTGATTGGGATCCAATCCGGTTGTAGGCTCGTCTAAGATCAATACCTGAGGATCGTGTAAAATAGCGGCGGCAATTCCCACGCGTTGTTGATATCCTTTGGATAATTGACTAATTTTTTTATGAACTTCTAGTATTAATCCAACTTGTTCGATCACCTGTTTTATCCGTTCTTTTCCAACCTTAAAAATCGCAGCGCAAAAGCTGAGGTATTCTCTGACATACATATCCTCATACAGCGGATTTTGTTCTGGTAAATACCCTATCTTGTGTTGTGCCAAGGTTGGATTGGAAAGCACGTCCAATCCACCAACAGATACTTCACCTTGATTGGGAAGTATATACCCTATTAAGATTTTCATCATGGTTGACTTACCAGCGCCATTGGGTCCCAAAAACCCAATGATCTCTCCTTGCTTTGCTGAAAAAGAAATTTCATCTAGAGCAAGCTGACCTCCATAAGATTTTGAAACTGATTGAACTGTTATAGACATTCGACAAAAGTAAGTGAATTCCTCGAGTATATTGTACAGAAACTACTTGTTCGTGTTTTAAGAAACATGATGTTGTATACATCTAGTCAACTTAAGCATTTTAAAGCTGATTAAAATATTGTAAATTAAATACTTGTATTTATTTATTTTTCTAAAGTAGCTATAGCTTCCTTTAGTGTTTCGATGATCTTTAATCTATGGTCAATCTGTTCGCTAATGTGATCTTTAAACAAGTAGTTAAAATCTATTTCTGGATACTTTCTGGCGATTGCAGTCAGAAATTCATAGTTAGGTTTATTCTTATTTAGATATCGACTTACCATCACCTCAGAATAACCAATCTCTTCTGATATTACCTTGTTAGTAATTCTTCTTTGATTGAAGAATTCTCTTAGTTTTTCGTGAAAAGTCTTGCAATAAAAATATTATTTATATACATATAGATATATAAAATTGTAAAATAATGTATAAATATATAAATTTTTATTTTAAATTTGTACACATAAGTACAAGCTAACTCAAATAAGTACAATTACAAAATTAAATTTTTTAGCTACTTATAAAAAATATAGGGTTACCCATTTAGGTCTCAATTA
>JABSPP010000123.1 GCA_013214275.1 Flavobacteriaceae bacterium | reverse complement strand
ATACCGGCAAATCTAAGTAGGTAGATACAGCAGGGCGCATTGATAAGTTCAAAAGCAAGTACGCAAAATTTAAGAAATAATTTTACTGTCAATCGACAGACATAAACGAATAATTTAGAGAGCCTCACGATATTGCGTGAGGCTTTTTTAATCTACATTTGTGTTGATGGACTACCCTCTTACTTTTAATGGCAAAGAATTTTTACTGAGGCGCTATCCTGAGACTTCTCAGAGTTCCCTAAGGCCTTTTAGCAATGCAGAACTTCTGGTATTGAGAGAAGTTAAAGAAAAAATTAGCACAGAGGATATCCATCTTTTCAACGATCGATTTGGCATTTGGAATTGTGCACTTCACCAAGCAAATCTCACAACCATCTGGAACTATGCTAGTCAGAAGAAAGCAGTAATGCAGAACTTAGAACGCAATAGGCTTCCTTATACACCTAACACCTTTAAAACACCTCTGGATCGTTTAAAGTCTGTTGGGTTGGCGTTAATAAAAGTCCCTAAATCTACCGCACTTTTTGAACTTTTTTTACGGCAGATTCATCTAGCATCTGATCAGCATACAGAGGTGGTCTGTGGGTTGATGACCAAGTATTTTAATCCATCGTTATTAATCATAGCTTCTATGTATTTTGAAGAAGTCAGTCAGTCCTTAGCCTGGAAAAAAGCACGATTGCTTATTTTAAAGAATCCTAAAAAAAAGATGCTAAGAAACGAATTGATCAATACGATCTCATGGAAGAATCATATCTTCAAACAATATTTTGGTGTTTTTTCTTCAGGAAAAATTGATCTTGGAACTCAATTCTTATTGAAAAATTTGAACATAAAAGCAGATGAAGCTCAAATTTTAGATTTGGGCTCAGGAAATGGAATTATTGCATGGGAATCTTCTCGATTAAACCCAAAAGCCCAACTTACCTTAATAGACGATTCAATTCTTGCTATTGCATCTTCAACACAAAATGTAAAAAATGCTCATTTCTTATGTGATGATATTTTAACGCAGCTTCCACACCGTCATTTTGACTTGGTGTTATCCAATCCACCATTTCACTTTGAGCATGAGCATAACATTGAAGTTTCTTTGAATCTCTTTAAACAAGTTCGTTCGTGTTTAAAACCCAATGGCCGATTTATATTGGTAGCTAACAAACACCTGAATTATACAACTCACCTACAGCGGATGTTTACCAAGGTTTCACAACTAAAATGTAACCGCAGATTTGAAGTCCTCGAGTGTACAGATTATCTTTAAAAGATAAGTATCCAAGTTAATAACGTGTTTATAAAAATCTTATGAGTTTAGACTTCTACGTAATCTTCGATCGGGTTACAGGAACAGATGAGATTTCGATCTCCAAAAGCTTCATCCACACGCCTAACGGTTGGCCAGAATTTGTTATCAGAAACGAACTCTAGAGGAAATGCTGCTTCTTGCCTAGAATAGGGGAAATCCCATTCATCAGCAGTTAACATAGCCAAGGTGTGGGGAGCATTTTTTAATAAATTGTTTGGCTCATCTTTTGTTGCAAATGCAATTTCTTTTCTGATAGAGATCATCGCATCACAAAAGCGATCTAGTTCTGCTTTGTTTTCAGATTCTGTGGGTTCAATCATCATGGTGCCACCTACAGGAAAAGACACTGTGGGTGCGTGGAATCCGTAATCCATCAATCGCTTAGCGATGTCCACCACTTCAATCCCATTTTCTTTAAAATCTCGACAGTCGATAATCATCTCGTGGGCTGCACGACCTTTTTCACCTGTATATAACGTTTTATAGTGACCGTTTAGGCGTTCTTTGATGTAATTGGCATTTAAAATTGCTATTTTTGTTGAGTTTGTCACACCTTCTGCTCCTAACATCACGATATATCCGTAAGAAATAAGGCATGCCAATGCGGATCCCCATGGAGCTCCCGAAATAGCTGTGATTGCTTGTTCTCCACCTGTGGAAACTACGGGGTTATTGGGTAAAAATGGGGCCAACTGAGGTGCAACACAAATTGGTCCTACACCGGGACCACCACCACCATGTGGAATGGCAAATGTTTTATGCAAATTTAAGTGACAGACATCTGCACCAATGGTTGCAGGATTGGTTAACCCAACTTGTGCATTCATGTTAGCACCGTCCATATATACTTGTCCGCCATTATCGTGGATGATCTGTGTGATCTCACGAATTGCCGATTCAAACACTCCGTGTGTTGACGGATATGTTACCATCAAAGCAGCCAAGTTCTCTGAATGGGCAGTTGCCTTTGCCTTGAGATCTGCCACATCGATATTTCCGTACTCATCGGTCTTAGTCACCACCACTTTCATCCCTGCCATGACCGCGGATGCTGGATTGGTTCCGTGCGCAGAGGATGGAATCAAACAGATATTTCTATGATAATCTCTATTGTTTTGGTGATATGCTCTGATAGTCATCAATCCTGCAAACTCACCCTGTGCACCAGAATTTGGTTGTAAAGATGTTCCTGCAAATCCAGTGATTTCATTCAACTGTTTTTCTAATTTTTTCAAAACAAACTGATATCCTTCTGCTTGATCTAATGGGACAAATGGATGGATATTTCCCCAGTTTGCCAAGCTGAGAGGCAGCATTTCAGAAGCTGCATTTAACTTCATTGTACATGATCCCAATGAGATCATCGAGTGGTTGAGTGCTAAATCTTTTCGTTCCAATCTTTTGATATAGCGCATCATCTCTGTTTCTGACTGATAAGAGTTGAAAATCTTATGATCTAAAAATGAGGTATTCCTTTTGGCAAGGTCGGGGATAACATCAGCGTCAGTAAATTTGGATATTTCTCTAGGAGTAATATTAAAGGCAGTGGTAAATACATGAATAATCGCATTAATTTCTCTTAATCCAACAGTTTCATTGATAGAAATGGAAACTGTGTTTTTATTAATGTAATTGAAATTTATCTTGTGTGCCTGAGCTACAGCCCTGAGCGTCTCTGCCTCAACTTTGACTTGAACTGTATCAAAATAGTGAGAATTGATTTGCTCAAAACCAATCGTCTCTAACGCATTTGCTAGAGTTACAGTGCTTCTGTGAACTGAGTCTGCGATCAATTGCAATCCCTCTTTCCCATGGTAGACTGCATACATTCCAGCCATCACCGCTAACAATACTTGCGCGGTACAAATATTGGAAGTGGCTTTTTCCCTTTTGATGTGTTGTTCTCTTGTCTGGAGAGCCATTCTTAGGGCATGGCTGCCATCGCGATCTTTAGTCACTCCGATAATTCTTCCTGGAATACTTCTTTTGTATGTTGATTTGGTAGCAAAATATCCTGCATGCGGGCCTCCATATCCTAGAGGAATCCCAAAGCGCTGAGTGGTTCCCACTACAACATCTGCCCCAAATTCGGCAGGAGCCTTAAGTTTTACCAAAGAGAGAATGTCTGCTGCTACAGCTACTTTAATCCCAACAGTGTTTGCTCTACCTGTAAAGTCTGTGTAATCGTGTACTTGGCCATGTTTTCCAGGATACTGGACAATTGCTCCATAAAATGCTTCTGAAAAATCAAACTCTTTATGATTTCCAACTACTAATTCAACGCCAATTGGAATGGCTCTTGTTTTTAATACTGAAAGTGTTTGCGGTAGGATATCTTCAGAGACAAAGAATTTATTCACTCCTGCCTTTTTCTGCGAACGTTCACGAACATCAAAGAGCAGCGCCATGGCCTCAGCAGCAGCAGTTGATTCGTCTAACAATGATGCGTTTGCAAGCTCCATTCCTGTTAAATCACAAATCATGGTCTGATAATTTAACAAGGCCTCTAACCTTCCTTGAGCAATCTCAGCTTGATATGGTGTGTAAGCGGTATACCATCCTGGATTTTCAAGAATATTTCTTTTAATAACGCTAGGTAGAATTGCTTCGTGGTATCCAAGTCCAGTGTAACTCTTAAATACCTTATTTTTTTTCGAAATTTCTTCGATGTGACTTAAATAATCATACTCACTTTGTGGCGCATCTAATTCAATCATTTTTTTCAATCGGATGTCTTCTGGGATGGTCTCTTGAATCAGTTGTTCAAGGGATTCAACACCAATAGCTTCTAGCATCTCATTTTGCTCTTTTTCACTCGGACCTATGTGCCTTCTCTGAAACGAATTTGTATTCATTTGTTGATGTATTTACTCACATTGCAAAAATAAGGAATAATTGATGATTAAGACATTTGTGAAAATTGAAAAAAGGAAGTAAATAATTAACACGGTAATGTTAAAAACTATGCTGTGAAAAACTTCTTAGTCATTGCGATTGCTGCATTGAGGTAATATCAGATTAGATGGGCAAAGGAACTAATCATTACATTTGTATAATGACCTGTTTTAGAACCTTGTTTGATTTTTACATAAATGCCAGCATCCACGTTGCTTTATCAGTATATGCACTGACAAGAGTTACTGAGATTTATTTTGATATCCCTTATGATGAAAATTTAAATTATTTCATTTTTTATGGTACCATAACAGGGTATAATTTTATAAAATACGCTGGAGTTGCAAAAGTCTATCACATGAGCTTGACAAAAAGATTACGTCTTATTCAGATTTTCTCTCTCATCTGCTTTTGTTTACTCTGTTATTACGGGAGTTTACTCCCTTCAAAGACACTTATTTATTTTATTCCTTTTGCTTTAGTCACATTGTTGTACGTTGTCCCTTTTTTGGGTGGTTTCCAGAAAAATTTGAGAGGCATTAGCTACTTGAAAATTTTTGTGGTTGCTTCGGTTTGGGCTGGTATAACCACACTAATTCCTCTTGCATCCAGAAAAGAGGCACTTGAGCTCGAAATGTTGTTGTTGTTTGTGCAAAGGGTACTATTTATTTTGGTGCTCATACTTCCTTTTGAAATCAGAGATTTACAATTGGATTTAAAAGACATAGGGACACTGCCTCAAAAAATTGGAATTGAACAAACCAAAAGGCTAGGATTTGGATTATTACTTTTAGTATTAACATTAGAGTTTATTATTACAGATTCAAATACTCTTCGGAATGTAACTTTGGTAGTGTGTTTTGTATTGCTCTTTATGTTGATGCGCTCCAAACAAGTACAATCTAAATATTACAGTTCATTTTGGGTAGAATCCTTACCTGTTTTCTGGTGGTGTATTCTTCTTATATTTTTTAAGTAATCGATTTTTGTCATCTATCTCCCAACTTATCTGAAGCTAAATGCTAAACCTGCATTTAAAATTCCATATTCTTGTAATGTATAGCTTCCAAATAACTTAAAAAACCCTAGACTCAACCTAGCACCAACAGTAGTTGTAAAACCACTTGTGTCAAAATCAATGGATATGGGATCAATGGCTCTAGTATATGTGCTATTCGGTGCAGCAAGACCTGTTTCATAGACCCCTGTAATGGTCCCACTGGTGTTTAATTGAGAGTTCCCACTGCCGTATCCAACACCCCAAAAAAGATTGATTACAGGAAAATTTAGAGAAGCAACTGCTTGAATAGTGTAGGCTCTAAGCTCGAAGGCTGCCGCTGCATTATTCGTGAGAATATTCCCAAAGGACGAATCTTCAATAGCATAATCAATATCAACAGTAGTGTATGCTGCTAAAATAGAGATATGCAGTGATGTTTTTTCCATAGGACCAAACCATTTAGTAATTTCTTTTTTGAGTCCGAATCCCATCATTTTAACCTTACCTCCGTCATCAGAAATTTTTGTTTCTGGA
>JABSPP010000122.1 GCA_013214275.1 Flavobacteriaceae bacterium | reverse complement strand
CTCGACCAGATTTGGTTTTGAAAGATATTATTAAAATGACAAATCCTAAGCTTTTACCAGAGTACGAAATGACTTTCTTTGAAAAAATGAACTAATTTTTGATGTATTGTAAAGGGATCTAAAAAAGCCTTTTTATCAATGCACGCATGAATTTTAATGGAGGCATACCAATCATAATTTTAATATCTTCTCTAAAGTTGGTTTCTTCATCCAAAAATTTGAAGATCTGTTGAATGGAATTCCTTTTAAACAGCAAACCAAATATCTGAGCACCAAAATGATTATACTTAGACAAAACATCCAATAACAGTAGGTCATAAAACCAGAATTTTTTTGTTTTATGAAATTTCTTGAATGATTTTTCTGTTTTTAAAAATTCCGTTAAATCCCTGGTTCTTTTGGTGATATTCATAAAGGTGTATCCTGTGCTTGCCTTAGACCAGCCTCCCGCTGTTCCTATGTTGATGAGATGTTCTGAATTGTGTTTCCAGAATTGATAGGCTGTCATGGGAATGACACCTTGTTCTTTTTCTGTAATAGTATAGTTGGTAATTCCTTTTTTTGCTAGATAGTTCTTAATTTCAGTTTCATATTCTTCATTTGTTAGTAGTGTTTTAGAAAAAAGGGTGTATTCCAACAATGCTCTGTTTGGAGATTCTGGGAGTATGTACATAAAACGGGTGTGGTCTTTTTGAGCTACTGTAAAATCCATTAAAGTAGGCTGGGAATCATCAAAACAGGCCTCTTTTGTTTCTATGAACCATCCTAAGAAGTGCTGTTGCAGAAGAGGAAATTTTTGTTGCAATTTATAGTGTTGATCGAAAGGAATACTGTTTATAACTTTCTCTGTTTGATAGGTACCATTTAGAGTATGTACAGTTGCTCCTAACTTGTCCTGTTTAATGTCTATGACTTGATCGTTGAGTATAGTGATATTCTTCCTTTCTCTAAGTTGATCTAAAACTGTACGATACAATCTTGAGCTCCTTATCATTTTATAGCTGTAGGGAGCAGTAGACAGATTCTCTGAGTAGACGTTACTTTTAAAGGAGACTTTATCCCACGATTTTTCTAGAATATCATCCCACTCTCCCTTTCCCTTTTCCCAAAAGCACCAAGTTCTATCATTGGTATTTTTCTCTGAACTTTCAATCATTAAAATCGACTTATCATTAAAAAACGGATCGTGTATCATCCTGTAAGCCAAGATGAGTGCCGAAGCTCCACCTCCTGTGAATATGTAGTTAAAAGGATTCATTGAATGATTGGAATATGTTACTGATTTAACTACTAGTTGTTATGGTTTTTTTTGCTATTTGATGGATCAATTTTCTCACTGTTTTAAAAAAATAAAAACGCTGTAAAGAAAATACTTACTGCAATAAGGATTTGGATGCTTACTCTTTGGTCTGTATTTACCTTGTTTTTCTGATATACATAGTGGGCAAGTAAAGAAACTGCGTACCAGCCAGTGTAGTTTTGAATGGGAACGCTTCCACCTTCAAATTCCCAGAAGTCAAATCGTGGCGCAGAGACTTCTATGACTACGTCAAGTAAGGTCATCAAAAAAGCACCTACTAGGGAACGAATCCAGATATTTTTATGAATATAAGAACTTACATCGGCAGTAGTGATAGTAAGAATCACCCAATTGACACAAATCATTACAGTGACACCTCCAATTTTATAGCCTAAGTTTGAACCGTAGGCATAATTACCAAAGATATATCCGTAATTTACTCCTAGAAATTCTGTTACAAAGCCAATAAGAAATAATATTACAAAGACATGAACATAGGACCGCTTAAAATCCTTTAAATTCCAAGTGATAAAGACTAGATATAAAAATAGATTTAGAGGAGTCATCGCCAAAAACCACTCGGATTCTTCGGAGAGTATTCCAAAAATACCAGAAATATTAAAAAGCCAAATAAGGAAAATGGAGAATGCTAATTTAAACTTTACGGTCATATCACTTTTTTTGTAATGAGTTCTGACACTATTTTTCCTGATAATAAACACAGGGGAATTCCTCCTCCAGGGTGAACGCTACCCCCACAGAAGTATAAATTTGATATTTTTTGTGTAAAGTTTGGATGTCTTAGAAACGCTGAAAATTTGTTATTACTAGCTGCACCGTAAAGTGCTCCTTGATATGAATTTGTATTATTCTCTATACCCCTAGGATCCATAACAGATTCAAAAGCAATAAAATCAGCAATATTTTGTCCCAACAGCCTAGAGAGCTTTTTTTGGATATTTTCTCGACTTCGTTTCACTATTTCATCCCAGTCTTGTCCTGTATTACTCGGAGTGTTGATCATGACAAACCAGTTTTCACAGTTTACTGGAGCATCTCCTGCTGCTTCTTTTGAGGTAATATTAACATAAATGGTGGGATCGTCAAAAACAGTATTTTGATTGAAAATAGCGTCAAATTCTTTCCGATAACTTCTAGAAAAGAAAATATTGTGGAGATTTAATTCTGGAAATTCTTTAGTAATTCCCCAATAGAAAATCAATGCAGAGCTAGATCTTGGTTGTTTTAATATTTTCTCAGGTGCTTTCTGATCTGATAAGAGATTTCTGTAGGTTGGAACAATATCGGAATTGGAGATGATATAGTTAGCTAAGATGTCTGATTTTTTTGTTTTTATTCCTATAGCTTTTCTATTCTTAACCAATATTTTCTCTACTTTGGTGTTAAAATGAAAGTTCACTCCTAGATCCTTTGCCAATTGATACAGACTTTTTGTGATTGTATGCATTCCTCCATCGGGAAAGTAGGTGCCATAATACTGTTCCAAATGAGGAATCATAGACATGATTCCGGGCGTCTTGTAAGGACTAGAGCCATTGTAGGTAGCATACCTATCGAATAGTTGAACAAGCCTCTTATCTGAAAATTCTGACAGGTTCAGGTCATGTAAACTCATATTAATATCTAGCGAACTCATCAGCATGATTGCTTTTAAGGTTCCCATGGAAAAATAAGTTGACATTTTACTTAAAGACTTCTCTAGAAACAGAGGCGAAGTAATGTCGTACTTCTTCTCACTTTTCTCGAGATACTTTTTGATCACCTCTTTTTTTGTGTCAAAAACTTTTGCAGCGTCTTCTGCAAATACGTCTTGGTCTGCATGAGCCCTGAATAGAGTTCCGTCTTCATAAAAATAATGACAAATGATTTCTTTTTTGTGGTACGAGAAATAATCTGCCATTTTCTTACCAGAGACTGTAAATAGCTCTTCTACAAATTGTGGCATGGTAAAAAGCGATGGTCCCATGTCAAACCGGTATCCATGTTTTGAGAATGCTGTGAGCTTGCCTCCAGGATAAGAATTCATTTCAAAAACATCAACATCAATTCCCACGGTCCTCAAACGGATAGCAGACGCCAAACCAGCAATTCCAGAACCGATAACTATTGCTTTAACTTTCACACGCTTGAGTTGATGCTAAGATTAGATATTTGAATATTTTCCTTTGTTAAGGTATTGATTTTTAATGAACCTATTCCCTTGTAAGGGATTTATGAGGTTTTATGAAAGTTTGGGTTTTTTGAAATATTTAAATGGAACAAACAGCATTCCAAAACACTCACCGTCATGTTTACCTAATTTCTTATGATGAATTTTATGTGCTTTTCTCAATCCAATCAGGTACCTGTTTTTTGTATGCTTAAACCACTTAAATCGTTGATGAATTAATACATCGTGAACTAAAAAATAGGCAATTCCATAGAGTAAAATACCAAACCCGATCGCTGCTAAATGGAGTTGCTGTTGTTCTAATCCAAAATAAATTGACAATGAGCTGGGCAGGGCAAAAATGACAAAAAATAAGTCGTTTTTTTCAAAGAGATGTTGGTATTTAGGTTGGTGATGATCTTCATGTAAGTACCATAAAAAACCGTGCATCACGAACTTGTGTGTACACCAAGTAAGCCCTTCCATTACAATAAAAGAAATGATGGTAGTGAATACTAAATAGATCATTAAATCATATTTAGTTTATATTTCACATAGCTTCTTGCTAATAGATTTATTTTCATAGGATTAGAAATTCTAACTCTAGTGTTAATGATTTGTGAGGAAGGTACTCTATTTAATTTTTTTAGCAATCTGCGATAATACCTAAATGCCATATAGACTCCGAATTTTGCTTCCACAGGTAATTTTAGTATTCCATGATTGAAAGCATAATTAAAGTCGTCTTCTATTTCATCTATGATGATTGTTTTGGACTTAGGGTTTAAAGAACTCAAATCAACGTTTGGAAAATAAGAGCGATTCAATAATTCATAATCATCTTTGAGGTCTCTGAGGAAATTTACCTTTTGAAATGCAGAACCAAGTCTCATTGCTGCCTCTTTTAACTCGTTATATTTATCCTCATCACCATTGACAAAAACTTTTAAGCACATTAAACCAACAACATCAGCAGAACCGTATATGTATTCTTTATACTCTTCACGAGTATGGTAAACACTTTTTGTGAGATCAGCTCTCATGCTTTTTAAAAATGCACGAACCATATCGTCTGTAATATTGTATTTTCTGACTGTTTGCTGAAAAGAGTTTAGGATTGGATTTAGACTGATACCATGCTTAAGCGCTTTATCGTATTCATTTTCAAAATCATTTAGTAACTGATCTTTGTCATATTGGTGAAAAGTATCTACGATTTCATCTGCAAACCTCACGAAACCATAAATGCTGTATATAGCTGATCTAATACTTGGAGACAGCATCTTTACAGCCATAGAGAACGAGGTACTGTACTTCTTAGTCACGTTTCTGCTGGTTTCGAAGCTTATTTGATCAAATAGATATTTCATTTTATACTCTTGTTTTTTGAATTAACTCGGTTGCTATTTTGCCCGATATTAATGAAGGGGGAACTCCCGGTCCTGGTACAGTTAACTGACCTGTAAAATACAGATTCTTGACTTTCTTGCTCTTAATTTTTGGTCTTAAGAAGGCTGTTTGCAATAGCGTGTTTGCCATGCCATACGCATTCCCTTTGTAAGAGTTATAATCCTTCACAAAATCGTTGACACAAAATGACTCACTAAAGATAATATTTTTTCTGACTTTCTGCTTTGTTAATTGCTCTAATCTATTGATAATAATATTAAAGTACTGTTCTCTGATTTCTTCTGTGTCTTCAATTGCAGGAGCAAGAGGAATTAAAAATACACCAGCCTCTTTTCCTTCTGGTGCAAATTTTTGATCGGTAATACTCGGAAAACTAGCATAGAATAACGGTTTTTCTGGCCAGCTAGGATCATCATAGATCGTATATGCATGGGCGTCAAAATCAGTATCAAAAAAAAGTGTATGGTGTTCAACATGCTCAATTTTTTTGTCAAATGCTACATAAAAAAGTAATGATGAGGGAGCGAAAGTACGCTTATTCCAGTAAGATTCTGAATATTGACGGTACTTTTTGTCTAACAAGGTTTCGGTGTGATGGTAGTCGGCACCAGACAATATGAGATCTGTATCAAAGTCTTCCCCATTGACACGTATTCCAGAAACTTTATTTTCAGTGACATGTATTTTTTCAACGATGGCTTCTGTTGTAAAGTGAACACCAAGATCTTCTGCCAACTTTTTCATCCCCTCAACAACACTATACATACCTCCCTCTGGATGCCAAGTGCCTAATCCGAAGTCAGCATAATTCATAAAATTATAAAAAGCAGGTGTATTTCCTGGCTTAGCACCTAAAAAGAGTACA
>JABSPP010000121.1 GCA_013214275.1 Flavobacteriaceae bacterium | reverse complement strand
TTTTAGCTTTTAATACCAATAAAGATAACGCTTTACACCCTTTTTAACTAAGATAGCAATGAATTTTTCGGGTTAAGAGCTTCTGCTTTAGCATTGGTTTCTTTTTTGACAAAGTAATGCAGTATTTGTCCCATATGGGTTTTAATAGAGTCTGCTATGTTTTGGATTTCTTCTATGCCACTATCTGTAAACTCCTTGAGTAACACCTTAAGTTCTTTTCGTTTTCTGTTTCTAGTCTTTTGGTAAGTAGTTTTGCCTGTTGGTGGGGTAAACCACTTTCGGATTTTCATTACTTGATAGTATGCTGTTTCGATTTCAGGGTATTTACTAAATAGTAATTTAGCTCTTTGTTTTTGATGTTCACTCCATTTGTTTGGAGTAATGAATAGTAGCCCTCTACTACGTGCTAATAGTTGTAATATGGTATCGCCATTGGATAAAATAGGTTGATGATAGGATTGTTTGTTTTTCTTAGCCTCTCTGCGCTTGGCAAGTTCTTCTTGACGATAACGAATACGAATGGCTTGTAGCTGTTCTAATATATTCTTAATCACATGAAACTTATCTATGACATGATAAGCATTCATAAAAGCTTGGCGTCCCAACCAGTCATAATTTTCTGCCATATCGCGACTTAAACTCTTTACTTGCATACGTTGTTCTATATCAAAGTGTGTGGTAATAAGTTGCATTAAATGGTCGCTCTTTAGAGTAGCTGACATAAGGGCAATCTTATTGGTTTGCCTATTGCTTAATATAGTGTAGCAGGTGCCGTCAATCGTTTTCTCATCAATTCCCATTTGACTGCCCAAGTGTTCTGGAGCTACTATTGGAACTGCGATATCAGTATACTGTCCATCTTGATAAACCTCTAAATCATCTTTGCCAATGTGGCCTTGTTCTTCTGCTTGTTTAAAACCACTTAAAACATTTTGATACCAGCGATGCAACTTCTTTACAGCCATCCCCAATACATAGGCTACATTACCAATGCTTATAATCTTACACTCGACCAATTTCTTTTAAAAAAGCACCAAACTCTTTGGTGGCTTTCATTCCTGGTTCATGGAAATCATAGGTGTTAAAATAACTCGTGTCGTCTCCCTTTACCTTCCAACGTCTTCGTTTTAATAACAAAAACACTTCTTTGCCTTTGATAGGGAAAGTTTGTAACTCTAATGGATTCATGTAACCATTTAAGCAACGTTCGCCTTTGCCAATCAGGGCTTTGGGGTAATGATTGGGATCTTGCTTTTCTATGAGATCAATACGGATAATACTGCTTATATCTTCTAACTTCTCATAGTCGAAATGTGCTAATATGTCCTCGGGAACTAATAGCCTAATTAATTCTTTACTCATAAATCAAAGATAAAACTATTTCACCTTAGCATATCAAAATAAGAATTAGCCAACATAAACCTGACTAAATTTTTGTCATGTACTTAGGCGATTTTTATAAAAAAGTTTTTACGATTTTTTAAAATACTATATATTTGCACCCACATTGCGAAATTTGTTAATTAAAAGCTCTTTTTGAACCATTCATTCTTAAGAAAGAGTTGATTTTCAAGGAAAATCAAATGAAGAGGTTTTGCAGAGGTGCCTGTCAAATTAAAGACATAAAAATATACATATTTTCCTCCTTAGCTCAGTTGGTTAGAGCATCTGACTGTTAATCAGAGGGTCCTTGGTTCGAGCCCAAGAGGGGGAGCTAGTAAATACAAAGCCTTAGATAAAATTCAAAATCTGAGGCTTTTTTATTTGCACTCAATTTGCAATTTTTTCACCTCTAATTCTTTACTATTCTGTTTTTATTAGTTTAACTATAAATGATATAATTAAATTGCCATCGGCATAGCGGATCATCGCCCAAATGCAAATGTAGCCGTTTTTGCCACCGCTTCTGCAAGCCCAAGCCCTTTGGGAACCCGAACATTTTTCTGTACTTCGACAAGCTCAGCAAACAGAAAAATAACCGCTGTTGCCTTGCCTTTTCTTACCCTCACGGCTCTTTAGGCATTGTTCGATGACCACTATACCAAGTCATCATCAAATAATGTTTAATCTTAAAATTTTAAAAATCATGGCAACAGAAACAATCAAAAGAAATGGAGTAGAAAAGAAATTGGCTCAAAAAGTAGTAAAATCTACAAAAGTTAAGACTCCCGAAAAGCAAACTTCTACTGTCACAAAAGAACTTGCTCAACAGGCTATGGGAAAACAACCGATCAGCTTGGATGAGCGTATAAATAGTTTTGAAAAGCTAAGGGGTTTAGCCACACAAAGAGAGCGTTTGGTCTCAACGCTAGGCAATCTTAATAAGTTTACCTACAACCAAGGTCACTCTAGTAAGTTTATGATCAGAGACGAGAATGGGGAAGAGTTCATTACTTCTAATACCAACTTGATCAGGCTTGTAACCACTCAATTACAGGAAACTTTAAGTCAAAGAAAATTGGAAATTGAAAAAGAAATTCTGGGATTTGAACTCTAAGTTCTAAAGATTCGTTTTATAAGAATCCTCTCACCAGACTAGTGAGAGGATTTTTAGTTTTTAGATAAGAAAACAATAAGAACTTTTTATTTGGTCTTCTTACGTTTACCATCAGCTTCTATGCAATTATCATTACAAGAAATTGCTATAATATCTTTTGGTGTTTCAAGGTTCCTACTTGACCTAAAAATAATCTCTCCGTACAAAGCTTCTGCCCAGCAAAACAAATTAAATGCAGTTGGGGTGCGTCTTCCGCATTCCCAATGGCTTACCAGTCTGTCAGCGACGCCTAATTTAAAATCCAGTTCTTCTTGTGTCATTCCTAGCTTGTTACGCTCCTTTATCATAGGTTCTACAACTTTGTTTAAAAAATCGTGTCTTGTTCTAAAATTAGAATTTTTTACAGGCATATGAATATCCTCCTTTAATGGTTTTAATGAGAATTTTCTATCCTGCTGATCAAATATTCAGTACGGACAATATGTGTGTTTGTAATAATGCTTATCATTTAAACACTAATGTAATTATTTTTTAGTCCGTGTTGATTTTTGTGACTTGTCATTACAAGGCTGATATCAAACCACAAACAAAGGACGTAGTATGTTAAAAACTATCAAAAATAATCAGGTAATTCTTATCGATCCAGATCAAGAGCCACAGATCGTTGCGGCATTACTCATGAAAAGTAATGCATATATTTCAATAGAAACCGCCGAAATTTTCACAACACTAGATAAAACAACCCAATATCGCGAACGCAGGGCAGGCCGATTTCCTAAACTATATCCTCTTACTAAATATGGCCGTAGGAAAGCGTATAAGATACAGGAACTTTTAGATTGGCTTGAAAACCCAATGAGTTATTCTCCTTCTCAGTTGGGGAAATAATATTGTTCGCATTTTGATCTGAAATAAGTTTTCTCAAATCCGAAAAATTTGGAACGCTCTTGACATCCTTACTATTAATTATTGATTGCACAGCAATGTTAAGAGCGTTCATTGCTTTTTTCTTTTCGATATCATAGGTGTACTGATCATAAATACTCGTTACATCACTACTAACATGATTTAAACACATCTTGACAAGATCACGTCTTCCAAACAATCCTGCAATAATTGTTGCTCCCGTTCTTCGCAAATCATGAGGCGTGAATCGCTTTTTGATGTCAAAGTCACTCGAATGTCTGTTGAGTGGCTGGCACAGTGTGCGGCCACTCATTGGTTTTAATATTTTTTGTGATTTCTTACTACTATGGTAACTGCCCGCAGAACCAAAAACATACTCGCTGTCTTTGGGATGCTTTTTTACTTTATCTAAAATTTGTAGAGCAATATCTCCTAAATAAATCCGATGGGTATGACCATTTTTTGTTTTTGGAAGCGTCCAAATGCGTTCACTAAAATCGATATCGGACCATCTCATGTGTCTTACTTCACAGCCACGAGCCAAAGTGACAAGCATAAATTTTAAGGCTAGTCTGGTAATATCTGCCATTAAAATTTTATCCAACCTATGCCAGAATTTATAAATCTCTGTAGGAGAAAGATGTCGATCTCGCTTATTTTTCTTGATATTTAGTTTGATATCTAAACAGGGATTGTCTCTTCTTCGCATCAGCCCCATATCAGCGGCATAGTTAAACAGTCGTCTTGTATAGCTGTAAAGTCTTTGTGCCGTGACTGGTGCTTCTCTATTGACCACAATATGATGAAAGACCTTTGAAAGTTCTTTGGGTTCAACATCGATGATTTTTTTCTTTCCTAGTTTGGGAATGATATATCGTTCTAAAGATTTACGTTCTTCTTCTACGCTTGCTTTGTTCGTTTTTCTTCCATACTCAATGTAAGACTGAATAAGCTCTAAAATGGTAGGTGTGCCGAAAACAGCCTTTTTATGTTGATTTCTTTCTTCCAATGGGTCAAATCCGAGTAAGACCCTTTCTTTAAACTTGTGATAAACTGCCACAGCTTGAGCCAAAGAAACTTTCGGATAATATCCTAAAGACATTCTTCTTTGGATCCTATTTTGAGAATAAAGATAAAACCAAGTCTTACGTCCGCTTGGCGCTACGCGAATGCCAAAACCCTTTAGTCCAGAATGCCAATAGTCAGTTCTTTTGTTACTTGGCTTTAGGTGTTTGATGCCAAGATCAGTAAAAGCAAATGAGTTCTTTTTGCCATAATTTTTCGATTTCTTGTCATAAGAAACCTGATTTTGGTTAGTGATTTGGTTAGTAAAATGGGTGTTATTTTGTGAAATTGTATGCATTCATATGCAATCCTGCCTTTCTTTTTGGTAAGAGGAAAGGCAAGAATTGCGTTAAATCACTTGAGAACTAAACGGACAGTAAAAGCTCTGAAAACCTTTATTACTGCATCTTACAAATAAGACTAGACAAGGGATACAAAAATATGTATACACTCCTAGTCGATTTTATAAGACACCTAGACCGCGTAGCTCAGCTGGTAGAGCAACTGACTTTTAACACTAAGTAAAACTTCTGTTACAAAGTCTGTAACCTACTCATTTTATACGCTTTTTCTAGCCTTTTTCTCACTACCGTTTGCTTGTGGTTAGTGATTTGGTTAGTGAGAAAATTTTATCAGATGGGAATGGTTAATGCAATTATTAAAATAGGATAATTGCTTAAACAAGAAAATCAGCAAGGGAATTAAAAAAATGAATTTAAATCAAATAACAAATGTTCAATATTTTGATATCTATCTTTAGGGTTCTTTTCCAAACACTTACAAAGAACCCTTTCTAAAAAATCAAATTTAGGCAATCGTAATTCTGAAAATGAACAAATAGGTCTGTCAATAATCATTCTTAACATATCTTCATATTCTAATTCTTTATATGACTTCGAACCATATTGTGTTGATGTTTTCTTAGTATAGAGGAAATAAAAGAGAGAGCCTATGGAGTATATTTCAGATTGAAAACCGACTTTAACATGATCATTGGAGTTCAAAATACCTAGGCATAATTCCGGGGAGTTAAAATGTATCATTCCTCCACGATAATTGCCGAAACTAGGATAGCTATTTACAGAGTGACTAAGACCAAAGTCTATAATATCAACAAATGAGTTCCTCTTAATCAAAATATGACTTGGTTGTAAATCTCCATGAATGAATCCCATATTATGAACTTTAACTAATTCATTTAAAAAGCTTATAAATAAGGTAATGAAAGATTTCTTACCACTAATTGAAACTAAGTTATAGGTTTTAATCCAATCGGATGTTTTAGTACCTTCTGACCACTTCATCATTAACC
>JABSPP010000120.1 GCA_013214275.1 Flavobacteriaceae bacterium | reverse complement strand
GTGTCTTCCCATGATAGAAAGATACAAAATATTTATCTCATTTTAAAATAGATTTGGTATAACTCGTTGATCAGAGATACGACCTCGTTTCCGTTTTTTGCTTCACCAACAATTTGGAACGTGGATTCAAAACCAGCCAGTAATTTTTTCAACCGTTCTCTGGCTAGTTTTTCATCATCTATTAGCAAAGTGCTATACGATCTCATGCTTAAGAATTGGAGTTAATAATAATGGTAATTTTCTTTTCTGGCAAATTCTCCCAGTTCATTGAGGCTAGTTCTCCATAACTTAAGCGTAATAAGTCAAATACACTTTGTAATCCATGTCCACTGACCAATCCTTCTGGAAAGTGAGGCCCATTGTCGCTGACAACAATAATGAGATTGTTTTCTTTTGTAACAATTTGTAATTCAATCGATCCGTGACCTTCAATTTTTGAGATTCCATGTTTGATGGCATTTTCAATCAGGGGCTGAAGAATAAATCGTGGAATCTTTACCTCTTGAAGTGAATCGTCCACTTCAATAGTGTATTCAAGTCGATCTTCAAAGCGAATCTTTTCTATTTGTAAATAGTTCTGAACATTTCTACTTCTTCTTGAATAGTGGCCATTTTTTCCCCTTTTCTGTTCACAGAATACCGGAATAGATCCGAAAGTGATAATGCCATCTTTTCAGTTTTGGTCCCATCAATTTTTGAGAGGCTGGCAATAGAGTTCAAAGCATTGTATAAGAAGTGAGGATTGATCTGTGCGTGCAACGAATTTAACTCTGTGGCAAGTTGTAGCTCTTTCAGTTGACTAATTTCTACATCTTTTCTTCTTGTAATAGATTCTGAATAATGGTTTAAATAAATGTACAATCCTCTCGAAATAGTAATGGTCAAATTGATGATTAAAATACTGTGTTCAAATCGGTAGGTATACCAACTGATGAAGTAATAGGGTAGTAGAAAACTGGAAAAAGTTATAGCCATTTTTAATACAAGAGTGAGCACAAAATTGTCAAACTTCTTCTTCAGAAAATATTCAAGAACCCAAATAATGAGAGCTTGTACAACGCTTATTATAATGACACGTAATGTAAAACCCATTAAAAATTGTCTGTAATAAATTGACAGCGTATAGTCAAGTTGAAGGAAGCGCATCAAATTGGACAATCCGAGAATAGATATGTTAATGAGTAGAATTGGAATGAGATAACCAATGAATCCAAACCTGAATCTTCTTTTGTGCAGAATGGATAGAGACATGATAAAAATAATCACTCCCAGGAGCAGTACTAAAATTTCTGAGAAAATTTTCATTCGTGCTGAATGGTAGAAATTGTATACATAAAGTGTTGGGTAGTTATCTGATAAATAACCTTTAAGTTGCGATTGAAAATCATCTGAGTATAATTTTTTGAGTAAAAACTTATCATACTCCGAAATAATATAGTTTTCTGGATGGTACTCTGAAGTACTATAGACACCATCGTTCTTATTCATTATATATTGGAATCTATTGAGTCTTTGAATGGGATTTTGAATGTTAAAATCGAAGCCATTGTCCTCTGCAACCGTACATAGAGATCTCAGTAGTTCATACTTAATATAGTTTCTCTGTTTGATTGAGTCACTACGATTGGAAAAATTAAAACAAAGGATCGAACCTGCAATTTCTTTGATGGGAATAAGTGAGTTGCGGTTACGTTGAATCACAGTACTATCGCTCAGTACAGAACGCTCTAATCGTGGAAATACTATTCTAGAACCTCGGATGTAATCCGTATTGGGACTAGGTTTCTCTCCAAACGTAACACTAATGCTTTCTGTGTACAGATCAAAAAGATCGTTCAGGACAGATGAATTCGATACACTATCTATGATCTCTTGAGATGTAAACCCCGTGTGATCTTTGTATAGACTAATTGCTTTATTTGGAATTAATTCTCCAATTTCTTTAGCAATGTCACCGACCAATATTCTTTGTTTATCTGTGGCATTTTCTAAGCTGATTAAAATAGGTCCATTGAATTTTGGAGCAACGTTTCCTCCTTTCGGAAAAAGTCTGGACTTGACATATTCCCATTTCTGGTTTTCTTTGACTCTGATACTATCACCGAAGGCAACAGAGGTGATGTTTGGTCGGAACATCAAACTACTGCGATCTGATAACAGTGAAGGAATAAAAATAATTCCCATTAAAATCAAAACTAATATTAGAAGCTTGCTCATAGTCATGAATTTATACTTTCATTCTTCAAATAAATAGTTTTTCCTTCGTATATGGAATACTTTTCCGACAAACTGCATCTATTTGAGAATTAGTTGCAATTCATTCTTAATTATGAATGGCTTTTGTTTTTGACTGAGCATGTAAATAAGCTATCTTTGTCTACCTCAAAGTAGCAATAAAACGAAGCATGAAGAACATTAGAAACTTTTGCATCATCGCACATATCGATCATGGTAAAAGCACGTTGGCAGATCGATTACTAGATCATACAGGTGCTGTTTCTGAGCGTGAAAAACAAGATCAGTTACTGGATAATATGGATTTAGAGCGTGAGCGTGGAATCACGATCAAATCCCATGCTATTCAGATGGAGTACGAGTACGAAGGTCAGGAATACATCTTAAATCTAATCGATACCCCTGGGCATGTAGATTTTTCTTATGAGGTTTCTCGCTCTATTGCTGCTTGCGAAGGGGCACTCTTGATCGTTGATGCTGCGCAAAGTATTCAGGCACAAACCATTTCCAACCTTTATCTGGCATTAGAAAATGATTTGGAGATTATCCCCGTACTCAATAAAGTGGATCTACCCTCTGCTAATCCAGAAGAAGTAACAGACGATATCGTCGATTTGTTGGGTTGTCATACAGAAGATGTGATTCCCGCCAGCGGGAAAACAGGTTTTGGAGTAGAGAAGATTTTAGAGGCAATTATTAAAAGGATTCCCGCTCCTGAGGGTAATCCAGAAGCTCCCCTCAAAGCTTTGATCTTCGATTCTGTTTACAACTCCTACCGAGGCATTGAGACCTATTTTAGAGTGATCGACGGCTCTATAAAAAAGAACCAGCGTATCAAGTTTATGGCTACCAACAAAGAATATGGTGCCGACGAAGTTGGAACATTGAAGCTCAGTCAGGTGATAAAACAAGAGATCAAAACAGGAGATGTTGGGTATTTAATCACGGGAATCAAAACAGCCAAAGAAGTCAAAGTAGGAGATACCATCACCGATGCTAAAGAAGCTACGCAAGATAGCATCGAAGGGTTTGAAGATGTAAAGCCCATGGTATTTGCTGGAATTTATCCTGTAGATACAGAAGATTACGAAGAATTGCGGGCTTCTATGGAGAAATTACAACTAAACGACGCCTCATTAGTATTTCAACCTGAAAGTTCAGCAGCATTAGGATTTGGTTTCCGCTGTGGATTCCTAGGGATGCTGCATATGGAAATCATCCAAGAACGCTTAGAACGCGAGTTTAATATGACAGTGATTACAACAGTTCCCAACGTTTCATATTATGCATATACAAAAAAGGAAGCTGACGAGATTGTGACAGTCAACAATCCATCCGACCTTCCAGACCCTTCTAAGCTAGACCGTGTGGAAGAGCCCTATATCAAAGCATCAATTATCACAAAATCCGATTTTGTAGGTCAGGTAATGAGCTTGTGTATAGAAAAAAGAGGGCAGATTGTCAATCAAACTTATTTAACACCTGTAAGAGTAGAGCTTATCTTTGACATGCCACTTGCAGAGATCGTATTCGATTTTTATGACAGGCTAAAAACAGTTTCTAAAGGCTACGCTTCTTTTGATTATCATCCAATTGAAATGCGCAAGTCAAAATTGGTTCGTGTGGATGTGTTGTTAAATGGACAGTCAGTAGATGCACTCTCGGCCTTACTCCACGCCGATAATGCCTATACCATTGGAAAGCGAATCTGTGAAAAACTAAAAGAACTTATCCCAAGACAACAATTTGACATCCCTATTCAAGCAGCTATCGGAGCTAAGATTATTGCCAGAGAAACGGTAAAAGCACTGCGTAAAGATGTTACTGCCAAATGTTATGGAGGTGATATTTCTCGAAAGCGCAAGCTTTTAGAAAAACAAAAAAAAGGAAAAAAACGTATGCGCCAAGTAGGTAATGTAGAGATCCCACAACAAGCATTTATGGCAGTGTTAAAGTTGAATGACTAACAGCTTAACACGAGAGAACATCTAGTTTTGCTTAAAAAAGTACAGAAAACTGCTCCTTAAAAAGGCAGGTGATTCCACTCTCAAAAAACAGGGATTTACCCACCAAATTATTTTAGACATTCTTTATACCTTTAGATATTCTATTTCAGAATACAGGTTGAAGGAAATAACTACCATAGACGAGGTTCTCTCAGCACTGGACCAGATCATTCAAGAATCAAAGGAGCAGTCTAGTCCACTGGGGTATTTTGCTGCGTTGTATAAAAAGGTGACTCAGAAAGTAAGGGACGGAATTGATGATGGCTTTTTTGACGATGGCCCCCGAATGGAGCGTTTGGATGTTATTTTTGCCAATCGCTATATCTCTGCTTACAAAGCTTATCAAAAGCATGAGCCTGTAACCTTATCATGGATGCAGGCATTTCAGTTGTCAAAAAAAAATTGCCCTATTGTTTTACAACACCTGTTAATAGGCATGAATGCCCACATCAACCTCGACTTGGGGATTGCTGCTGCCAAGGTAATGGAAGGGAAAGACATACAAAATCTAAAGGATGATTTTGATAAGATTAACGACATTCTTTCCTCCCTTGTTGCTGATGTGGAACAGGACTTATCAGAAATATGGCCTACACTAAAAAAAATACTACAATGTACAGTTCACATCGACAATTTTCTAATTGATTTTAGCATGCAACTCGCTAGGGATGGTGCATGGAGTTTTGCAAAAATACTTTCTCTTACTCCTGAAGAACATCAAGTGACCTTAATTCGATCCAGAGATCAAAGTGTTGCCAAAATTGGAAGGCTTGTCAGCCGTCCTGGACTGATAGTTGGGATCATTTTTAAAATAATACGCCTTGGAGAACGAGGAACCGTTATCGATAAAATTGTAGATATGGAATATTAATTCCTTAATCATCTAGTGGATATTTAGAGTTTTGAAAAAATACTCTTGGAGATTTTCCAGCAAAAAAGCACTTTGTGTAAACAACAAAGTTCAAATTACATCTAGCTTTTAAACAACGCTATCTTTTCGTATTTGTTATGAATAAGGATAATTGCCAATCCAAAAAGAACAGCAATAAGAATTAAAAAAGTGCTCTCTAATCTACCTACACCAAAAGACATACGAATTAAAATTGTGGAAACTACAAAACCAGAGTTTCGTATTATTTTGTGAAACTTATCTGTGTAGAAAAAAGAAATCAATAAGAGAACCACATCAACTAAAATTAAAACAGTAAAGAATTCATCAAAGAATAGATTATTAATTGTACCAAAGCCAGAGAAGTCCATGGAAGAAAGTGAAATACTAGATACCCAACTAAAAAATGTCATTAATCCCATTGCAAAAAAAACAGGAATCAGGATAACAGCAATAATCTTTTTTCTTCGGATAAATTTTTCTATGCTCACTTTGTCTTTGGTTTCATGTAACGGTTTTTGCCTACCCTGCTTTTGAAAGTGGAAAATCAAATAAAAGAGCAACACCGATGCTAAAATATCGTAGGTGAATTGCAAATCCTCCTTAATACTGAACCAGTCCAAAATATTAAGCATGTCTGAAGACAATTCAATAGTAGACAAATCTTT
>JABSPP010000012.1 GCA_013214275.1 Flavobacteriaceae bacterium | reverse complement strand
CCATCTCTTTGTTGCATGCTATTAAGGACTCTAGCAAAGATTAAACTCATAATATTATAGCAGTACATGTTAAAAAAGTCCAGAAGACCTGCACAGGAAATTAATTCATCTTCCATGGCGGATATTGCTTTTTTGCTATTGATCTTCTTCCTTGTGACTACAACGATGAATGTAGATTCAGGGATTAACAAGAAGTTATCAGAGAAACCACCACCAGACTACGAACCGCCTGTTATTAAACAGAAAAATATTTTTGAGGTAAATATCAACAGGAATAATGAACTTTTGGTTGAGGGTGAGCGTATGGAGCTTAAAGATCTAAAGGAAGCAGCAATCAAATTTATTGACAATGGAGGTGGTGTGGGAAAGCCAGGAGAAGACGGAACCCCTGGTCAACCATGTGACTACTGCAAAGGAGAACGAAGTGAATCTTCTTCAGATCATCCTAATAAAGCGATTATCTCCGTTCAAAGTGACCGAGGAACGGAATATGGCACGTATATTGCTGTTCAAGATGAGCTGTTGAAAGCATACACAGTTTTGAGAAATAGATTGTCTCAAGAACGCTATAAAATGCTTTACACTGAATTAGATAAAGCCTACAAGGACAGTCAACGACAAGATGAGGATTTAAAGAAGAAAGTAGAAGATATCAAAACCAGTTATCCTCAAATACTATCAGATGCTGAACCTACAAATTAATAAAAAAGTTTAAGAATATGTCTAAGTTTAAAAAGAAGAAAAAAGGAATACCTGCTGTCAACACGGCTGCCCTCCCAGATATCGTTTTTATGCTACTGTTCTTTTTTATGGTGATTACCACGATTAGAGACACTTCTCTAAAGATAGAAGCTCCTAAATTGCCCTCTGCAACAGAGGTGAAAAAATTAGAACACAAAAGCCTAGTAAGCACCATATATGTAGGAAAAGCTAAAGACCCAAAATATGGAACGGGATATAATCAAATTCAATTAAACGATAAGATTGCAACTGCCGATGATGTCCCCCAATTTATCCTAAAGGAAAGAGAAGATGTTTCTGAAGGAGAGATTCCCTATATGACCACCTCCATAAAGGCAGATGTAAAGTCCAGTGTTGGGGTGATTACAGATATACGATTAAAATTAAGAGATGTGAATGCCTTAAAGTTGAGTTACTCATCTACACAAGGTGCAGAAGACAACTAATCTCTTACGTTATTAATTATACCTTAGAGCCACGTTATAGCGTGGCTCTTTATTTTTATAATAGAATCATCCCTCTGGCTCAAGCAAAATTGTATTTTTATAGTGTGAATTTTAACCTTAACAGATGAAGAGATGCTTATTGCTCTTTGTTTTTATTTCATTGAGTTGTACAGGATTTGCTCAAAAAGATACTCTCCAGATAGGTGACTGGTATTCTGAAGACCAACTCTACATTCTGGTTTCGTACAACCAATTGTTCGACCAACCAAGCCAAGTAAATGGGAGTGGCTTTTCATATGGACTTTCATCTGGCTACATTAAAGATATCATACTTAACAAAGAGGGAAGATTGGCCATTGGTATTGGTATTGGGTACAATTACGATTCGTTTAATCATGGGCTGAAAGTTTCTAACACCAATAATGTTGTGGCTTTTGAGACAGATGAAACGCTAACATCAAATCAATTATCCATCCATAATATCGAATTTCCATTTGAGATTCGGTGGAGAGATTCTAACGCTAATAAATATAGTTTTTGGAGAGTTTATGGAGGAATTAAAGCAAGCTATAATGTGAAAAATACCTTTGAATTCAACGATAGTACTCAGCTCGTTTCATTTGAAGATGTTTCCAGATTCCAACAATGGCAATATGGACTTACACTTTCTGTAGGCTACAACACGTTCACTGCTCACATGTATTATGGTTTAACTCCCATACTCAAGGACTCCTCTATTGGTACTACAGAGATCTCTACTAAAATTGTCCGAATCGGGCTGATTTTTTATTTATTGTAATAAGGGGTTCAGCAAAAGAATGAGATTACATTTTCTAGCCTTTTTACAAGGCTAAAAAGATGATTGTTTGACTTAACAGTCCCAGTAGAAAACCAACTGCGAGTTCGTTCGGGGAATGTGCATTTAAATGCAGTCGAGAGCTGGCGATTAAACCCGACAGTACAATAAGGATTATGACTAAGAGTAATAGCGGTAACCCGTAGATATTCATCAGCAGAAGAAAAAATCCAATTGTCGTCCCCATAGAAAGTAGATGAAGGCTAGATTTTATCTTAAAGGAGAAGAGAACATAGGTGCAAAATAATCCCAAAGAGGCTCCGTAAAATAGATATCCTATGTCTCTTAGACTGTAAATATCTGCAAGAATATCACCTAAGACAAAAAATAGAATAAGCATCATGAGAACTGGAAATTTTCGTTCCTCAATTGTCTCTACCTGAAAATTTTTGATAAATCGCAAAGATCTGAGCAAGATTAAAATCAGCATAGGAATCATGTAGGTAATTCCAAAGATGAGGGCTAGCAACAGAAGCTGTTGTGATTTCTGAATGGAGTGAGAAACAAACATAAAATAGAGTAAGATTCCTAAGCTGGGAATTACTACTGGATGAAAAACCGTAGAAATTACTTTGTGAATATTCATAAAATATCGACTATAAATTGAGAAAGTCTATCGCATTTTGTCTGATGTATTGAATCAAAAGCTCGTGGTTTTCTCTGTTAGGCATGATGATGCCAATTATATTTCTTTGCGTAATCTGGCAACTGGGATATCAAGTTGTTCTCTATATTTCGCAACGGTTCTTCTGGCAATAGGATATCCTTTTTCTTTTAAGAGCACAGATAGTTTTTCGTCGGTGAGCGGTTTCTTTTTATTCTCTTCGCCAATCACTGATTCTAAAATATTCTTAATTTCTCTGGTAGAAACATCTTCCCCTTGGATATTTTTCATAGACTCTGAGAAGAATTCTTTGATCAATTTAGTTCCATAAGGAGTAGATACGTATTTGCTATTTGCCACCCTAGAAACTGTAGAAACATCCATTTTTATTCGATCGGCAATATCCTTTAAAATCATAGGTTTTAGCTTGCGCTCGTCACCTGTTAAAAAATAATCATATTGGTAATCCATGATAGAATTCATGGTAATTAGTAGTGTGTGTTGACGTTGTTTGATGGCATCGATGAACCACTTTGCAGCATCTAGTTTTTGTTTAATAAATAGAATGGCATCTTTTTGTGATTTGGTCTTTTCTGAAGATTCTTGATAGCCTTTAAGCATGTTGTTATAGGCTCTAGATACATGGAGTTCTGGCGCATTTCTAGCATTAAGAGTAAGATCTAACTTACCATCTAAAATTCTGATGGTAAAATCTGGTACAATTTGCTCGGCAATTCTACTACTTCCAGCGTAGGAGTTTCCTGGTTTTGGATTTAACCTTGAGATTTCGCTAATGGCTTCTTTTAACTCCTCCTCAGAAATATTAAATTTCTCTAGGAGTTTTTTGTAATGCTTTTTTACAAATTGGTCGAAGGTTTTTTCTAAGATATCTATGGCTAAATTTCTGGATTTACTTTCTTTTTTTAATGTTAGCTGAATGATTAGACATTCTTTTAAGTTTCTTGCACCAACTCCTACTGGATCCATTGTTTGCACTACATCTTTAAGCAGCTTTTTTACTTGTTCTTCTGTGGTGTAAATATTCTGGGTAAAGGCTAGGTCATCTACCAAATCAATAATTTCTCTCCTCAAGTATCCGCTATCATCAATACTTCCCACAAGAAACTCTGCAATTAAACGCTCTTCCTCGCTGATGCGAAATGTATTGAGCTGGTTCTTTAATGACTGATGAAATGTTGTTCCAGCAGCATAAGGAATCTGCTTATCTTCTTCATCAGAAGAGTAGTTGTTGGTTTGTGTTTTATAGCTTGGAATCTCATCATCACTTAGGTATTCATCAATATTAATATCTTCTGTGTCTATCTGATCTCTGCCATCATCCTCATACTCGTTATTAAGGGAGTCATCAAAAGCATCAGAGTCTTCTTTACCGGTATCTAGTGCTGGATTTTCCTCTATTTCCTGCTTTAAACGCTCTTCAAAAGCTTGTGTAGGCAGTTGAATTAATTTCATCAACTGGATTTGCTGTGGGGAGAGTTTCTGTAAAAGCTTCTGTTGTAAATTCTGTTTAAGCATACTGAAAGGTACAAAACGTTGATTAAAATTCGGCGTTTTGAGGTGTTCTAGGGAACGGAATTGTATCTCTTATGTTAGCCATCCCTGTGGCAAACTGCACAAGGCGTTCAAAGCCAAGCCCAAAGCCTGAATGAACCGCGGTTCCAAATTTTCTTAGATCTAAATACCACCACAACTCCTTTTCATCAAGCCCTATAGCTTTAATTTTTTCTTTTAATACCTCTAGGCGTTCTTCTCTTTGACTACCTCCAGCGATTTCTCCTATTCCGGGGAATAAGACATCCATGGCTCTTACAGTCTTGCCATCGTCGTTTAAACGCATGTAAAATGCTTTGATAGATGCTGGGTAATCAAATAGAATTACGGGGCATTTAAAATATTTTTCTACGAGGTATCTCTCGTGTTCGGATTGCAGGTCTGCACCCCACTCGCTGATAGGAAACTGAAACTTTTTCTTTTTGTTGGGTTTTGAATTTTTGAGGATATCGATGGCTTCTGTGTAACTTACCCTTTTAAAGGTATGATCTACTACAAAGTGTAATTTTTCTAGCAGTCCCATACTGCTCCTTTGTGCTTGAGGTTTTTGACTTTCTTCTTTGGCATATCGTTGGTCTAAAAACTCAAGATCGTTCTTACAATGCTCTAATACATAAGTTAAAACCGACTTGATAAAATCTTCGGCGAGATCCATATTTCCATCCAGTTCACAGAAGGCAACCTCTGGTTCAATCATCCAGAATTCTGCCAAATGACGTGTCGTGTTTGAATTTTCTGCTCTAAAAGTGGGACCAAAAGTATATACTTTCCCCAAGGCCATTGCATAGGCTTCTGCTTCTAGCTGACCAGATACTGTGAGGTTTGTTTCTTTACCAAAAAAATCTTGTGTAAAGTCTATTGTTCCGTCTTCCTTTAAAAGTGGTTCTTTGGGGGCTAATGTACTTACACGGAACATTTCCCCAGCACCTTCGGCGTCAGATCCTGTAATGATGGGTGTATGGACATGATAAAACCCATGGTCTCTAAAGTATTGATGTACGGCAAATGATAGCGCAGAGCGCATTCTCATGACTGCACTAAACGTATTTGTCCTTACACGCAAGTGAGCGTTTTCTCGTAAGAATTCCATACTGTGCTTTTTGGGCTGAATGGGATACTCGTCGGGATTGGAATCTCCAAGAATCTTAATATCAGTAACTTGAACCTCTACGGATTGCCCTTTGCCTAGACTTTCTACCAAGGTACCTTTGATGCTTACTGCGGCTCCTGTGGTCATTCTTTTAAGTAACGATTCATCGGTATTTTCAAAATCAACAACGCATTGAATATTTTTTATGGTAGAGCCATCATTTAAGGCAATAAAACGATTACTTCTAAATGTTCTTATCCATCCTTTAATAGTGACTTCTTGTAAGATGAGGTCTGATGCTAATATTTTGGCGATACTACTAACTTTCATATGGTTCAAAGTTGATGTTGCAATTCTCTTTGCGCTTCATTTGCTATTACGTTTTAAACAAACGCCACAAAGATACTTTTTTGACTCAAACTGGGCAATTGTAGCATGGAGGAAAAGAATGATGATTTTGTCTTGAATGCCGCGTTAGGGATAGCAGCGGCATCCTTTTTTGTCCTGTATAGGCAAAAAAGATACAGCGGATAGCCCGACCCGCAGGGGAACGCCCACAAAAATAATGTATGTGCTTACCTCAGGAATTGATCATTAAAAGAGTGCCGTGATTATTTTATTCTTTGGGGTCTTCTCTTGGAATAATTTTGATAGACGGCTCTTTTAAAACGTTTTTATTGGCAATTTTATCTTCAAAAGTGAGTAATAGCGAAGGAAGTAATAGGAGGTTAGAAACCATGGCAAAAAGCAGTGTGATGGATACCAACCCGCCAAGCGCAATAGTCCCTCCAAAACTGGAAACGGTGAATACAAGGAATCCAAAAAACAGTACGATTGAGGTATAGAACATACTCACTCCTGTTTCTCGGAGGGCTGCATATACGGACTTGCGGATCTTCCAGTTATTTGCGATGAGCTCTTGTCTGTATTTGGCTAAAAAGTGAATGGTATCATCAACAGAAATCCCAAAGGCAATACTAAATACGAGGATTGTTGAAGGTTTGATAGGGATGTCGAAAAAACCCATTAATCCTGCTGTAATTAGCAGGGGAAGCATGTTGGGAATAATTGAAATTAAAATCATTCTAAACGAACGGAACATCCATGCCATGAATAACGAAATAAGAACAATGGCTAGGGATAGCGAAAAGACAAGGTTACTGATTAAATAATTGGTTCCTTTTAGAAAAACCAAGGCTTTTCCTGTAAGTGAGACTTTATATTGTTTCTCTGGAAATTCTTTGGTGATTACTTGCTGTAGCCTGCTTTGGATCTTATCCATTTTATCGGTTCCAATGTCTTTCATAAATGTAGTGATCCGGGCATATTGACCTGTTGAATCGACAAAATTATTGAGCATTCCTGAATTTCCATCGGAGTTTTTGGTGTATGCAAGAATGTAGTTTTGTTCCTGAGTGGTTGGAAGCTGATAATATTTTGGATTTCCTTTGTAGTAAGCTTGTTTTGAATACTTGACAAGATTTACCACAGAGATGGGCTTGGATAATTCGGGAAAAGCTTCTATTTCTTGGTGAATTTTTTCCATGCGTTTTAGAGTGGATAGCTTCATGACTCCTCTCTCTCGTTTGGTATTCACCAAGATTTCCAATGGCATAATTCCTCCAAATTCTTGTTCAAAGAACTTAATGTCTTTGTAAAATTCTTTGCTCTTGGGCATATCTTCAATTAAACTGCCAGATACTCGAATTTGATAAAGTCCTATAATTCCAAAAATAATGACGACAACTGTGGTAATGTAAACTGTGATTCGCTGCTCTCGAACCATTTTTTCCATCCAGTTGACTATGTTTTCTATCCACTTCTTTTCTAAATGATTTAGGTGCTTTTCTTTGGGTGGAGACATAAAGCTGTAAATAATTGGAATGATTAAAAGTGCTAGAATGAAGATACTAATGATGTTCAAAGATGCAAGGATTCCAAATTCACGAAGGAGTTGACTTTTGACGAATATAAAAGTAGTAAACCCAGAGGCTGTAGTAATGTTGGTCATTAGGGTGGCATTACCAATCTTACTGATCACACGTTGTAGGGCTTTCCCTTGCTGACCGTGTTTTTTTATTTCTTGCTGATATTTATTGATTAGGAATACCGCGTTGGGAACACCAATCACAATGATAAGAGGAGGGATTAAAGCGGTTAAAATAGTAATTTCATATCCTAACAATCCAATGAATCCGAAGGCCCAATGGTTACGACTAGCAGTGTGATAAAAGTGGCTTTGTATGACCGAAAGAAGAAGAAGAAAATTAACGCCGTAATTAGCAGTGCTCCTAGCACAAACAACTGTATCTCATCTACGATATTTTGAGAGTTGAGTGTTCTAATATACGGCATGCCTGAAACTCGAATATTGAGGTTATTTTCCCGTTCGAATTGTGTTATTTTGGGGTTTAAAATGTCAAAAACTAAAGCTTTGCGTTCTTTGGTATTGACAATTTTTTTGTCGATATAAATCGCTGTTTGGATGGTTCCTGTTTCTTTGTTGTAAAGGAGGTTGTCGTAAAAAGGGAGTTTTTCAAAAAGCTGTTTTTTTACTGAGTTGACTTCTTCTGCTGTTTTGGGGTTTTCTTTGTAAAGAGGTTCTAGAACGAATTTTCGGTTTTTGCGATCTGCGGTTAATTTTTTAACATCTGCAATAGATACTGTAAAATCAATTTCTTTTACAGAATCGAAAGATTTGGCGAGCTTGTTCCAAGCATTAAATTTCTCTGGAGTAAAAATAGTTGTGTCTTGGATTCCTAGAAGAATCAAATTTCCTTCTTCTCCAAAGATTTCTAAAAACTGATTGTACTCAACATTGACTTCGTGATTCTCTGGAAGCAAGTTGGCTTCTGTGTAGGAGAACCTCATGTGTTGCATTTGACTAACTAGAAAAGCTGTGAATCCAGCAATTAGAATAAGAATTAGATATCTGTTCCTTAAAATAATACGCGATACCCTGAGCCAAAAATCCATTTAAGCAGTTTTTATCATGGTTGAGATATAGGTTAGAGATCGTAATGATTGGGCGTTTTGTGGGGATGTGGAGGTGTAGCTTCTGCCTTGGTGATCGTTTTTACACCGTCATGATCTCTTTTTCCTTAAGAACTAACTTTTGATCTACCTGTTGCACATAAGAATCTGTTAATGCTTGGATGTCTGTCTCTGTATTTTTCTTTAAGTCTTCAGAAATATCTAGTTTTTTGAGATCGTTATTGGCCTCTTTACGTGCATTTCTAACTCCAACCTTAGCGTGTTCTGCTTCTGCTTTTGCTTGTTTTACGAGATCTTTACGACGTTCTTCTGTTAATGGAGGAACATTAATCATGATACTTTCTCCATTGTTCATTGGGTTAAATCCAATATTGGCAATCATAATTGCCTTTTCTATTTCTTGTAACATATTTTTCTCCCAGGGTTGCACACTAATAGTTCGAGCATCTGGGGTATTCACATTAGCAACTTGACTTAAAGGTGTTTGTGAACCATAATAATCAACCATAATAGTGGATAACATCGATGGGGTTGCTTTTCCAGCTCTAATGCTTCTTAGTTCTTTCACCAAATGCTCTATAGCGTGCTGCATCTGTTCCTTAGCGGCATCGATAATAAAGTCTATTTCTTCATTCATGACTAAAAATTTCTATTGATTGACGATTGTTCCTATCACTTCTCCTGAGACGAGTTTAAACAAATTACCGCTGGTATTCATATCAAATACAATAATGGGTAATTTATTTTCTTCGCTTAATGTAAATGCAGTCATATCCATTACCTTAAGTCCTTTGTTTAAAACATCTTGGTAAGAGATCGTATCAAATTTAACTGCGTTTTTGTCTTTCTCTGGATCTGCTGTATAAATCCCATCCACTCGCGTTCCTTTTAAAATAGCATCTGCATTGACCTCAATGGCTCTTAAGACTGCAGCAGTATCTGTTGTGAAATATGGATTTCCAGTTCCAGCACCAAAAATAACCACTCGCCCTTTTTCTAAATGTCGGATCGCTTTTCTTTTAATATATGGTTCAGCTATTTCCTTGATCTCCAAAGCTGTCTGTAGTCGCGTGTAAACACCTTCATCTTCCAAAGCACTTTGAAGTGCTAAACCATTAATACACGTTGCCAACATTCCCATATGATCTCCTTGCACTCGATCCATCCCATTACTGGCTCCTGCCACTCCTCTAAAAATATTTCCTCCTCCAATAACAATGGCGAGTTCGATTCCTTTATCAACAACCTGCTTAATTTCTTTCGCATACTCTTTCAACCGCTTTGGATCAATCCCATATTGCCGGTCTCCCATTAGAGCTTCACCACTTAATTTTAAAAGGACTCGTCTGTATTGCATAATCTGAAAATTGAACAAAACTACGGATTTTTTTCTTTTTTGTAAACTGGCTGTAAATAAAAAACCTCGCTTGATGGTGAGGTTTTTTATTTGAAATTAGATACTTTATCCTAGTGTAACACGCTTGAATCCAACGACAGAAACATCTCCGTATGATTCAACGTAAGCGGCAACACTTTTCTTCTCATCTTTGATAAAAGATTGGTCAAGTAAACACAACTCTTTGTCCAATGTTGTATTGTCTGAAATAAATCTTTCCATTTTACCGGGAAGAATTCTGTCCCAAATTTTTTCGGGCTTTCCTTCTGCTTTTAAAACTGCTTTCGCCTCTTCCTTGGCTTGGTCTAAAACCTCATCAGTCAATTGAAACATGGAAATGTACTGGGGCACATTTTTTAAGGTCTTTCCTAGTCTTGCCAATTCTTCATTGTCTTTTTGGATTGCGGCAATTCTAGCTTCAGTTTCTGAAGCAATAAATGCAGGATCAAAATCTTTATAGGACAAGGTGGTAGCTCCCATTGAAGCAACTTGCATAGCAATGTCTTTTGATAAGACATCAGCATGTTCAACTGCACTTGACAAGCCTACAAGAGCGGCAATTTTACCAATGTGAGTGTAAGAGCCAACATATGGAGCCTCTATTTTTTCAAAGGAAGTGATATCTAGTTTTTCGCCGATCACTCCAGTTTGTTCAATAAGTTTTTCAGCAACGGTTATGCCGCCAAAATCAGCAGCAAGAAAAGATTCTTTGTCACTGCAGTTTAAGGCAATGTCTGCGAATTCTCCACCAAGTGCAACAAAAGACTCGTTTTTCCCAACAAAATCTGTCTCGCAAGCAAGAACTATGGCTACGCCAGCCGTTTTGTCTTCATTAACTCTTGTTACAGCAACGCCTTCAGTAGATGCTCTATCAGCTCTTTTTGCTGCAATCTTTTGTCCCTTTTTACGTAAAATATCAACGGCTTTATCAAAATCGCCTTGTGCTTCAACCAATGCTTTTTTGCAGTCCATCATTCCAGCACCCGTTGCGTCCCTTAATTTTTTTACATCAGCAGCACTTATTTTCACTGTTTCCATGTCCGATTTTCGTTAATTTAATTTATTTTTTTTCTTCCGTGGCTAATTCAACCGTGTCTGGAGTGTTTTTTACCTCAACCTCTATTTTCGCTTTCTCCTTGTCTGCTTTTCTATCAGCAAGTCCTTCAGCAATGGCATCGGTTACAAAACTCAATACCTTATCAATAGACTTTGAAGCGTCATCATTTGATGGAATCACAAAATCGATAGGTCTAGGGTCCGAGTTCGTATCTACCATGGCGAAAATAGGAATATTTAACTTTTCTGCCTCAGCAACTGCGATGTGCTCTTTCTTGATATCTATGATAAAAATTGCACCTGGCAAGCGTGTCATATCAGCAATAGAACCTAAATTTTTATCTAGCTTTTCTCTTTGTCTATTGATTTGTAGTTTTTCTCTTTTAGACAAAGCATCAAACGACCCGTCTTGCTTCATTCTGTCGATAGAGGCCATTTTCTTAACTGCCTTTCTAATCGTTACAAAGTTTGTGAGCATACCTCCAGGCCATCTTTCAGTAATGTAAGGCATGTTCACTGAACTTGCTTTTCCAGCAACAATGTCCTTGGCTTGTTTTTTGGTTGCTACAAATAATATTTTTCTACCCGAATTTGCAATTTTCTTCAGTGCCTTGGAAGCCTCTTCAATCTTTGCTGCCGTCTTATACAAGTCGATGATGTGAACACCATTGCGTTCTGTATAAATGTACGGAGCCATATTTGGATCCCACTTTCTTGTTAAATGTCCAAAATGCACTCCGCTTTCTAATAGTTCTTTGATGTCTAAATTTGCCATTTTTAAAATGTGTTTACTTTCTGTTACTAGCAATATACAAGTAGTCTTTAAGAGTCTCGTATATTTAGATGCTAAACGGTTATATGATTAATTATAAGAATTGAAAATTGTATTCTAACGTTTCGAGAATTGGAATTTCTTTCGTGCTTTTTTCAGACCAAATTTCTTGCGCTCTACCATTCTTGGGTCACGAGTTAATAACCCTTCCGGTTTTAAAACGGCTCTATGCTCTTCGTTAATCGCAACAAGAGCCCTTGTAATTCCCAATCGGATAGCTTCAGCTTGTCCAGTAACCCCACCACCGTGAACGTTAACTTTAATGTCATAAGACTTAAGGTTCTCCGTTAACATTAGAGGTTGTTTTACCTTGTATTGTAGGGTGGGAGTAGTAAAATACTGTTGTAGCTCTCTTTTATTGATAGTGATGTTCCCTTTCCCTTCAGAAACGTAAACACGGGCTACAGCCGTCTTTCTTCTACCTATTTTGTGTACTGTTTCCATTATTTAAGATCGTTTAGGTTCATTACTTTCGGGGTCTGAGCCTCTTGCTTGTGCTCACTCCCAGCATATACATACAAATTTCTAAAAAGAGCGCTACCTAGCTTGTTTTTTGGTAACATTCCTTTTACTGCTTTTTCCAATAATCTAGCGGGGTTTTTTTCAAACATTTCTGTTGCAGTTAACGATCTCTGACCACCAGGATAGCCAGTGTGGCGAATGTAAGTTTTGTCTGTCCATTTTTTTCCAGACAGGGTAATTTTCTCTGCGTTGATCACAACCACATTGTCTCCACAATCTACGTGAGGAGTAAAATTCGGTTTGTGTTTACCTCTAATAAGTTTTGCCACTTTAGAAGCTAGACGACCCAACGTTTGCCCGTCCGCATCAACCAATAACCACTCCTTGGTAACCGTAGCTTTATTGGCAGACACTGTTTTGTAACTCAATGTGTTCATAATTACACGTTTAGTTTTTGTTCTAGTGAATAATTCATTTTTTTCCTCAAAAAAGGAGTGCAAATGTATGACTAATTATTTGATTGGCAAACTATAAAAGCGAGTAAATAAGGGGTAAATTTAAGAGAGTGATGTTTGTGGGCGTTCCCTTCGGGTCGGGCTATCCGCTATATCTTTTTTGCCTTGGCAGGACAAAAAAGGATGCCGCTTTTATCCCTAACGCAGCATTAAAACAACTCTTTGTGTAAGATTAGAATATAAGATCATTTACTTTCGTCAAATCGTTATTTGTGAATTGCAGAATAATACAACAAAAATCAACTACCTCGGAGCAGGCTCATGAATCATTCAAAGGGAACTACTTTAATCATTTCGAGGCAAGCCTGTGGGGATTAAACCCTTGGCAATCACTCTGCGATAAAACGAATAAGTCACGAGTTAGTTTTTAGGAGAGCCACCTTTCTTTTCCTCAATCCACTTACTGAGATACTTTGTACTTTTTGCCGTGTGATAATGCAAAAGCTGACCTATAAAATTAAGCGATCTAAGCTTACTAAGGTTTCCAATACTTTCTTCAATTCTCAGTAAGAACTTGGTATGCCCCTTCTCTGCAACAAACAGATTGTTAATAATGTCAGTCCCATTTTGTTGTGCCTGTAGCCATACTTTTTTTTGCGAATACAGGAGCACCGCACTGCGAGCAAACTTTTCCCAGTCGTCAGCAATAAAACCACTCCAAGAAGTACCGTCACACATCCCTTCTGCGCCTATATTAGTGGTTACAGAAGGAGTTCCGCATTGCATGGCATCTGTCAATTTTCCTTTTATTCCAGCGCCAAAGCGTAAGGGAGCTAGCAAAACTCTTGCATGTTCTAACATGTCTGTGGCACTTTCCGTAAACCCATGCACGTAAAAGTGCTCTTTTACATTGTGAAGCTCCCTAATCTGTTGATTAGGATATGCACCATAAATATGAAGCTGAGTGTCGGGAATTTGTGGTCGGATTCTTCTCCACAGTTCCCTTTTAAGCATCAATGCAGCGTCTAAATTAGGAGCATGCAAGAAGTTTCCAATAAAAACAAAATGTTTACGATCCTCGTAGGAAGGCCAGTTAACCTGTCTTTTTTCAGATACGGGTGTTAAGAAAAAAGGGAGATGGCACAATAATGATTCCTGTATTTTAAACGTCTCTTTAAGTAATTTCATTTCAAACCTTGAAATAATTAAACTTAAATCGCAACGATAGATAGAAGCAATTTCTCTCTTTGTAATCTCAGAAGCCATGAGCCTCTCTTCAGTAAATGCAATCTGCTTTTTTATGGCTTCATGTCTCGTCTTTCTGAGGCAATGTAAATCTTCAGAATCTAAAATTCTCAACGCATCAGGACAGTTCTCTGCGACTCTCCACCCAAACTGTTCCTCCATCACAAATCGATCAAATAATACAATCGTTGGTTTGATCTTTTGAATCAACAAATCAAATGTCGAATTATTGGGCTCTATGGTTAATTCGTGAACCCCATATGACCTAAGATCTAAAGAATGACGACCCTTAATTGCTGCTGTCCCAAAGAAAACCTTCCACTTTTGGGCTAAAAAAAACTGGATTAACTGAAGCATTCTGCTGCCAGCAGCAGAGGAATGAGGTTCTACCCATACAGAACCAACTATAAATACTCTATGATCTATGACTCTTGAGTTTTGAGTTGCTCTTCGATTTTCAAAGAGCAGTTGAACAATTCGGGAAAGCCCAACTCTTTCTTTCTGTGTTCTGTGTGATCTAAAATCCGATAATTGAATGGGGTAGTGCAAAAATACCAGGGGTGTTGAGTAGCATTAGAATTATAATCATAACTGCCTTCTTTATAAATCTGCTTCATATTCTCAAGTAAGATCGTCTCAGCGGAAAAAAGAAATAATAGATTTTTCTCCACTGTTCTCACATCTTAAAATTTATAATAACTATTTAATTTTAAATTATTTATTTTCTAGAAGGGGTTAAGTTTCTTTTGGCTAAATCCATTGAAAAGATTTTACGGAACAAAAACGTAACCTTAATCCTTGAGTAAATCTAACCAATTTTTAAATTTTATCCACATTTATATGTAATTTTGTGGGATAAAATTTTAATAACAGATGATTTACGACGTGATTGTTATTGGCTCTGGACCTGGTGGATATATTGCCGCTGTTAGAGCCTCTCAATTAGGATTAAAAGCTGCCATTGTAGAGAAATACAAAACGCTAGGGGGAACCTGCTTAAATGTTGGTTGTATCCCATCAAAAGCACTCTTAGATTCTTCTCACCATTACTATGATGCGGTAAAACACTTCGAAGGACACGGAATCATGATTGATCCTCCAAAAATTGACTTTTCAAAAATGATTGAACGCAAAGCCAAAGTCGTAGATCAAACAACTGGTGGAGTAAAATTCTTGATGGATAAAAACAATATTGATGTCTTTGAAGGTCTAGGCTCTTTTACAGACGAAACTCATGTCAAAGTAACCAAGAATGATGGTAAAGAGGAAGTTATTGAAGGGAAAAATATCATTATAGCTACAGGATCAAAACCCTCAAATCTACCCTTTATCTCCATTGATAAAGAGCGAATTATTACCTCCACAGAAGCGCTGAAACTTTCTGAAATTCCAAAACATTTACTAGTCATCGGAGGGGGGGTGATAGGACTTGAATTGGGATCTGTTTACAAAAGGCTAGGTGCCAACGTTAGTGTGATTGAATACCAAGGTAATATTGTTCCTGGAATGGATGCAGATGTTTCAAAAGAATTACAAAAAGTTTTGAAAAAACAAGGAGTCAAGTTTTTCACCAGTCACGCTGTGACCGAGGTACAGAGAAATCAAGATATAATTTCTGTAAAGGCTAAAAATAAAAAAGGAGAAGATGTAAAATTTTCTGGAGACTATTGCCTCGTTGCAGTTGGTCGGAGACCATATACCGAAGGACTAGGATTGGAAAACATAGGCGTTAAAGTCAATGAAAAAGGTCAAATAGAGATCAACCAGCACCTTCAAACAAGTATTCCTAATGTTTATGCGATTGGAGATGTTGTAAAAGGAACAATGTTGGCTCACAAAGCAGAGGAGGAGGGTGTTGTTGTTGCAGAATTCATCGCTGGACAGCAGCCTCACATTGATTATAACCTAATTCCTGGCATTGTTTACACATGGCCCGAGGTTGCCGCTATCGGGAAGACAGAAGAGGAACTAAAAGATGCAGGCATTGATTACAAGTCTGGAAAATTCTCTATGAGAGCATTAGGTCGTTCACGTGCAAGTGGTGATCTCGATGGATTTGTAAAAGTACTCGCAAGTAAAGCAACAGACGAGGTTTTAGGGGTTCACATTGTGGGTCCCAGAGCCGCTGATTTAATCATGGAAGCAGCAGTGGGGATGGAATACAAGGCCTCGGCAGAAGATTTTGCAAGAATATGTCATGGCCATCCAACGTATTCAGAAGCTTTTAAAGAGGCTGCAAAAGCTGCGTGGGATGGCAGTCCGCTAAACGCCTAAATTTTAAAAAGATCACCTTAAAATTCGCAACAGCAATAAAGGGTATTGCTCAGACTTTACTATAGTTTATCTTACTCTTTCTATCTTTTGCTGTTAACGCTTTTTTAGCTTAAAAAGCTGCTTCTAATGTAAAGTTTGAATCCACATCTAGGAGCCTTTTTTACTCACCATATTGAACCAATGATTAACGTATTGGTTATCTACCACCTATCGTTAAAGTTTTATATGAAGTTTCTTCTCTGCAATTCCTTGATCTGTGTGTATTTGTAAGATATAGATGCCTTGTGGTAAATAGCGATTGATGTTAAATCGCTTCTGATTTTGACTTTGCTCCGCTTCTTCATCCATCCATCCCTGAATCTCTTGTCCTAGAATATTGTAAAGCATAAGCCTTGAAATTCTAGTGTCTGTGTGATTCCCTACAACCAGTTCAGCATTGTCTTGATCGACATAGATTTCTAGTTGAGAGCCCCACAGTTGCTCATCGTTGCCTAGCGTCTCACTACTAAAGGTGATGAAAAAACGATCTTGATACGTTCCTTGTTCTAAATTAAGTGTGATCAATTCATCACTAATTGCATATGATACTTCTGTTCCATCAGGGTTTTTGTCTACCAAAAACACCTCTCTATTGATGTTCTCTATCTCATCAATGCCAATGCTTACTTCCCCTGTGTATCCCATAAGCACGGTTAAGGGAACTTCTAAGTCCTCGTCTATAGGCTGAACTCCCGCAATAACGTAAGGAGTATCGTCTCCCTCAAATTCCCAGTACATCTCTGTATCTCCAAGATCGTAAGCAGGAGAATCGTACCCTGGCTCATATCCAAAGCTAAGACCTTCCAGAAACGATATTCCTATTTGTCTGTGGAACAAGGTATTTTCCTCTTGATGCCC
>JABSPP010000119.1 GCA_013214275.1 Flavobacteriaceae bacterium | reverse complement strand
AAATGGGTAACCCTATAAATCAAATTAAAACAACAAAGGTTTGAGAAAATTTACCTTTACAAGAGAGTCCATTGCTTTAGGAATCATTTTCATCTTTTACATCTTATTTCCCAACAATAACTCCTCCTTAGATGCTTTTGGTTATGCTGGATATGTTGAATACAATAAATACCTATTTAAACCACATCATTTGTTAAGCCATGCTTTTTTATATGGATTGATAGCCCCTTTTAAAGCGATGGGATGGTTCACAGATACAATATTATTCGGAAAGGTGATCAACTCCATATTCCAGATCATTAACTTAATCGTTTTTAACCGTATTCTAATTCTCTTAAACATTCCTACTAAACAACGAATTTTATTCCTTCTTACCATAGGTTTTAGTTTTAATTTATGGCAATACGGAGTTGAAAATGAAGTTTATATAATTCCTATCACCTTTTCCCTACTTGGAAGTTTCTATTTTCTAAAAAGTTTAATAAACAAGAACTATTTTTTTGTAGTTATTAGTGGTCTTTTCACGGCTTTTTCATGTTTGTTTCATCAACTTCATTTCTTTTGGTGGCTAGGATTGTTGATTGGAGTTTTCCTACATAACAAAAACATAAAAAGTCTTATTTTCTATACCACCCCTGCGTTGGTAGTACCATTAGGATATGCATTCGTACTTATTTTTTATCAAAATCAGGAGTTAACGATTTCAAATTTATACTATTTCATGATGCATGATTTTTATCAAGAAGGAATAGCTAAAGTTAGTTATAGTTGGCATGGCTGGAAAAGCATCCTATTTCAGTCGGTAAGTACAATTAGAATTTTCTTAGAAGCTCACCCTAATATTTTTGTACTACTCAAAACTAATTGGCTTTATTTTGTTCCTTTACTAATTTCTCTTGTCATCGGGATACAGCTTATTTGGCAGTTTTTTAAGAAAGAAAAAATGTTTGAAAAGAGAGAAAATAACCGCGAGTTGTTTGCAAATATTCACTTATTTATTCTCATAGCAGTTTACCTATTTGCCTTTTACAGTTATGGTAATGTTGAATTTATGGTCGCTTTGCCCTTTCTTATATTTCTTTTCATAGGAGTAAAATTTCATATAAATCAACAGTTTTTAAAACAGTTTATTTTACTTCTGTTTGTATGGAACTTCTCGTTTGGAATTTTTCCTGATTATTATTACAGGTATTATGATGATCAAAAACTAGTAGATTACATCATTAAAAATGATGATAAAACATTTTTAGTAAAGAGTTACGAAATTCAGAATAAGTATTTCTACAAAAAAGGGGTTAACCCTATTAACGTATTATATTTCGGGAAAGTTTCCAAGGATTCAATTTTATCCATCCTAGAACACAAAGCTATTTATACAGATATTATTGATAAACCAGAAGTTTTTAATCGCGCAAAAATACACGCAATGGGTAGCGAAGTTTTTACCTTTGAAGAATATACTAAGGAAAATGTCTATTCTTATAAAGGACTTTATGGAACTTCAAGAGTATATAAAATATTAAAAAATTAATTTTATCATTCTACTTATCAAGTATTTTGGGTGTACGACAAATTTCCAAAGGAGGTCAATTTTTGTCAATCTGAATTGAGTTCAGATTCTAAAAAATCAGTCCACCCTAGATTCTGAAACAAGTTCAGAATGACATTAACGGAAATTTGTCGTACACCCAGTATTTTTTAAGATGACTCAATTCATCCTGTATATCGTATTTTTGTATCACTAAACAACAGTATCTAAACCTCAACATATAATGTCATACAACCGAAGACAATTTATTTCCTTTATAGGAAAAGCCAGTTTGGGAGTTGCCATAGTTCCTCCTTTCTTGCTGGGCTGTGGTAACAACTCAAATCCAACTACACATCTTATCAATCCGTCAAATAAGACACTCAACAGGTTAAGGAAAATTGTCTTAGAAGATATTCAAGCCTCTAAAAAAGACGATTTACTGCTAGCAAAAGGATTGAACTCCCATGTGATAGTCAAGTGGGGAGATGCCATTAATGACAAAGACTATTTTGGTTTTAACAATGATTTTACGTGCTTCATTCCACTAGACAATGAAAACCCAAAAGACGGTCTTTTATGGGTGAATCACGAGTATGTAAGCCCTTTATTTGTCTCCAACTTTAACCATACAAATAACTCAAATTCAACAGCCCACAAAACACAACAGCAAGTCGACCAAGAAATGTACAATGTAGGAGGAAGTATTGTGCGTATAAGAGAGGAAAATGGAATGTGGAGCATCGTAAAAAACGACCCACATAACAGGAGAATTACAGCACAAACCCCTATCAAAATAAATTGGGATCAACCTATTAAAGGAACAACAGTTGCCATGGGAACCAATAGTAATTGCTCGGGAGGCATCACACCTTGGAATACCTTTATCACATGCGAAGAAAACTATCAAGGACTCTATGGTGAAACGGTTTATGATCAACACAACCAACCACAAAAAAAGTCAGGATGTATGGGATGGGATAAATTCTATGAATATACAAAAGAGATATAAAGTTGGGTGGTAGAGGTAGATCCGAAAAGTGGAGAAGCTCAAAAGCACATTGCTTTGGGGCGTTTCTCTCACGAATGCTGTACACTCTACGAATTAGAAGACAAGCGCGTAGTAGCCTACACAGGCGACGATAAAGCAGATGAACATGTCTATAAATTTATTTCTTCTAAGCCCGGTTCTTTAAAAGAGGGAACACTATATGTTGCAGATACCGTCAATGGGAAGTGGCTTCCGCTAGATTGGAAAACACAACCCATCCTACAGGAAAAATTTAAAGATCAAACCGAAGTATTGATAAGAACTCGAGAAGCTGCAAAACTATTAGGCGCAACAGAATTAAACAGACCAGAAGACATAGAAATTGATCCAGTAACGGGAAATATCTTTATCTCATTAACCAATAACAAGCGCAAAAAAGACTTTCATGGATCAATTCTTAAGATCGAAGAAACCAATGGTCGTTTTGATGCCCTAACATTCAAGGCTTCTACATTTAAAGCTGGTGGCGAAGAAAATGGATTCTCCTGTCCAGACAATTTAGCATTTGATATGTCTGGAAATCTTTGGATCACCTCAGACATGTCTGGGAGTTCCATGAATAAAGAAGGGGAACCTTATATCCCATTTAAAAATAACAGTCTTTTTGTGATTCCCAGATACGGAAAAGATACAGGAAAAGTGATCCGAGTGGCCTCAGCACCCCGTGATGCTGAGCTCACAGGTCCTTGGTTCTCACCCGATGGGAAGACCCTGTTTTTGAGTGTACAACATCCCGGAGAACAAACAAAGGACTTGAGTAACCCAACAAGTACCTGGCCTTTTGATCAAGATAACATTCCTAAATCTGCTGTAGTCGCCATTCAAGGAGATCTCATTGAAAAAATGAACCTACTACGTCAGATCGAATCGAAAGTCTAAACAAACAAACTTCGTCGAGATTCTAAGTCTAAATATCCTGAAAAATCAGTAGTTTTGAATCGAAAGACGATAGCCAAGGGTGAATTCATCTAGGCTTGACTCGAAATGATTAAAATAGTTTCCTTTGAATACTTTATAGCTTGCCCCCAAGGGAGTTCATTCTATCGTTTGGAGCTAAATATCAACCAAGCTCAACAGAAAGTATTGGCCTTATAAGACCTCATCAGGAACAAACTATTAAGCAATAAAAGTGACAGGTTTTTTTATAGACGTCATACTACCAATTCCCATTCAAAAGACATTTACCTACTCGGTAACTGAGGCTGAGTATGAATTTATACAAAAAGGAGTGCGTGTGGCTGTATCCTTTGGAAACAAAAAAATGTACACTGGATTGGTATTTCACAAGCACCAAACACCTCCCGAATTGTATGAAGCCAAGGAAATCCTTCAAATTCTAGACAACCAACCCATTGTTAATTTCCACCAGCTAAAACACTGGGCATGGGTTGCCAAATACTACATGTGTGCATTGGGAGATGTATATCGAGCAGCACTGCCATCCGCTTTTTTATTAGAAAGTGAAACCATTGTCTATAAAAATCAGGCGTTCAAGAACCAAGATACTTTAGACGATGATGAATTTTTGATCGTTGAAGCCCTTCAACATCAATCACAACTCACCATTCATCGAATTGAGGAGATCTTACAAAAGAATAAGGTATTGCCCATCGTCAACCAGTTGATAGAAAAATCGGCCATTTTTGTTAAAGAAGAAATTTACGAACAGTACAAGCCAAAATTGATTCAATACATTCGGCTTCATCCACAATACAACGATAAAAGTCATCTAGAACATCTGCTAGAAGCATTATCAAGAGCAAAAAAACAGCGCGAAGCAGTATTGCACTATTTTCAGTTAATGACTTCCAAAAAGCCTGTCAAGTCAAAACAATTAGAAGAAGTATCTGGGGTTTCGTCAGCAGTTCTCAAAGCCTTAGTAAAAAAAGAAATCTTTGAATTTTACCACATCCAAACCGACAGGATTTCTTATAAAGGAGCTACGTGTAAATTAAAAGATTTAAACGAATTTCAAGAAAAAGCATTACAAGAAATTCAAAATACCTTTGAGGAGAAAGATGTAATCCTCTTGCATGGCGTAACTAGTTCTGGAAAGACAGAAGTGTATACAAAATTAATTAAACAAGTAATAGACAAAGGCAAGCAAGTACTATTTTTACTTCCCGAAATTGCATTAACCACACAAATTATTACGCGACTTCAGCAGTATTTTGGAAATCAAATAGCTGTATTTCACTCAAGACATTCTATGAATGAAAGGGTAGAGGTGTGGAACAATGTCTTAGGTCATCAACCAAAAGCCCAAATAATTTTAGGAGCAAGATCATCTGTTTTTTTACCGTTTTCTAACCTGGGTTTAATCATTGTTGATGAAGAACACGAAACCTCATACAAACAATTCGAGCCATCTCCCAGATACCATGCCAGAGACACTGCCATAGTCTTGTCAAAAATACATCAAGCAAAAGTTTTATTAGGCTCTGCAACCCCTTCATTAGAAAGCTTTTACAATGCAAAAGAACACAAGTATGGATTTGTAGAACTCACACATCGGTATGGAAACGTACAAATGCCGTCCATAGAACTCATAGATCTCAAAGAAAAACATCGAAAACGAGAAATGAATGGACATTTTTCAGATATCTTACTACAACAAATTCACGATGTGCTAGAAAAAAAAGAACAAGTCATTTTATTCCAAAACCGACGTGGATTTTCCCCAATTGTAGAATGTAAGACCTGTGGCAGCTCACCCCAATGTCCCAATTGTGATGTGAGTTTAACATTTCACAAGTTTAAAAACGAATTGCGATGTCATTATTGTCACTATCAACGAGCCATGCCCAACAGTTGCGGTGCCTGCGGAAGCAATCAATTAAACACCAAAGGATTTGGAACAGAACAGATAGAACTCGAACTAAAAAAACACTTCCCAACACATCATATAGGTCGGATGGATCTAGATACAACACGCGGAAAATACGGCTATCAAAAAATAATAGGCGCTTTTGAAGCCAGAGAGATAGACATCCTAGTAGGAACTCAAATGCTTTCCAAAGGATTGGATTTTGGCAATGTTTCTCTGGTGGGAATTCTCAATGCAGATACCATGCTCAATTTCCCAGACTTTAGAGCTCATGAACGAGCCTATCACCTTATGGTTCAAGTATCAGGACGAGCAGGGCGCCTTAAAAAAAGAGGGAAAGTCATGATCCAAGCTGTCAATCGTAGTGCTGGTAACACCTATCCGTTTTGAAAATGAATAATTGTTTAGATTAAACTCTTTAATAATTGC
>JABSPP010000118.1 GCA_013214275.1 Flavobacteriaceae bacterium | reverse complement strand
AAATCCGAAGAACTAAGAGCAGTATGATTATATTTTGTCGTACTCTCCTTACGATCAGGTAACATCCAAGGCATATCCAAATATGTTGGTCACGACAGGATATTTTGACAGTCAAGTACAATATTGGGAACCAGCGAAATGGGTTGCTAAATTGCGCGATTTTAAAACGGATTACAACCTTTTATTGATGCACACAAATATGGATGCAGGACATAGTGGTGCTTCGGGTCGTTTTGAGTCATTGAAAGAAACTGCTAGAGATTATACCTTTTTTCTGGCATTAGAGGACAAGCTGGAAAAATAATTTAGCTTTGCATCGGATCCTATGAGCATTCTATTTTGTTATTTTGGTAGTTGAGGATCTTTAAAGCCGCGTTAGCGATAGTAGCGGCATCCTTTTTTGTCCTTGTAAAGGCAAAAAAGATACAGCGGATAGCGCGACCCCAAGGGGAACGCCCAAGGAAAGTAAAGTAAAAAAATAGTTGTAGTTGAGTAGACCGTAGAGGATATGAAGATGAAAAATCTCAAAATACTGAAACAACAACTCTTTATGAAGTGAGTGATGTAATGAACAGATACAAAGGAGTATATAATAACATATTGGAGCTAATCGGACAGACACCCATGGTTCGGTTAAATGAAATTACCAAAGATTTACCTGGGACTTTTTTTGCAAAGTTGGAGATGTTTAATCCAGGGCACTCGTCCAAAGACAGGATAGCACTCAACATCATCCTAAATGCAGAGCGAAATGGGATCCTAAAACCTGGAAGCACCATTGTTGAAACGACATCTGGAAATACGGGCTTTTCTCTGGCCATGATTGCTATGGTTAAAGGATACCAGTGTAAATTGGCGGTAAGCGACAAGTCTTCCGTTGATAAAATTGAAATTTTAAGAACTATGGGAGCTGAGGTTTATGTATGTCCTGCGAATGTTCCTGTAGATGATCCAACATCCTATTATGAGGTAGCTAAAAGAATTTATAGAGAAACTCCCGACGCTATCTACATCAATCAGTATTTTAATGAGCTTAACATAGCGGCACATTACGAATCCACTGGACCAGAAATATGGGAACAGACAGAAGGAAAGATTACCCATCTTGTTGTGGCCAGTGGAACGGGTGGAACCATATCTGGGTCTGCTAGATATCTAAAAGAGCAGAATCCTGCGATTAAAATTCTGGGTGTTGATGCTATTGGATCTGTTATCAAAAAATTTCATGAGACAGGTCAACTAGATCAAAGTGAAATTAAGCCCTACAAAATAGAGGGACTGGGTAAAAATTTGATCCCAACCGCTACCGATTTTGGTGTGATAGATGTGTATGAAAAAGTATCGGATAAAGATGCTGCTTACAAGTCTAGAGAGCTCATTAAAAAAGAAGGAATATTTCCTGGATATACCTGTGGTGCTGTAATGCAGGCAACCGAACAATATGCTAAAAAAGGGTATTTTGATAAAGATAGTGTCGTGGTTTTAATCTTGCCAGATCATGGCTCGAGATACATGACCAAAATTTACAGCGACGACTGGATGAAAGCGCAGGGATTCTATGACTCGCAACTTCCTCTAAACAAACCAGCTACCTATATCAAAGGTTAGAACGAAAACGATGTAGGTCTTAACTTATTGAAAATCAGAAACTTTATTTATTTGATTAACTGGTAAAAATTCAGTTACTTTGCACTTTGATAATCGTATTAGGACAATGTAAAAGGGTATGACTACAGATTTATTTGAAAGAATTAAAGCAGATAAAGGGCCTTTGGGAAACTGGGCAGATAAGGCAGAAGGCTACTATGTGTTTCCAAAGTTGGAAGGACCTATCTCTAATAGGATGCTTTTTAACGGTAAGAGAGTGATTACTTGGAGTGTGAATGATTACTTAGGTTTAGCGAGTCACCCCGAGGTAATGAAAGTCGATGGTGAAGCAGCTGCAGCTCACGGAATGGCCTACCCTATGGGTGCTAGGATGATGTCTGGTCATACCAAATATCACGAGCAATTGGAACAGGAATGTGCTGAGTTTGTAGGGAAAGAATCCTCTTATCTTGTCAATTTTGGCTATCAAGGAATTATGTCGGCTATCGATGCTTTGGTAGGAAAAAACGATATTATTGTGTACGATGTCGACACACATGCATGTATTATAGATGGCGTTCGCTTGCATCCAGGAAAACGTTTTGTTTACAAGCATAACGATATGGAAAGTTTTGAAAAGAACATGAAGCGCGCTGTTCGAATGGCAGAAAAAACAGGAGGAGGAATCCTAGCGATTTCTGAAGGTGTTTTTGGAATGCGAGGAGAACAAGGACGTTTAAAAGAAATTGTTGAGCTTAAGAAAAAATACAATTTCCGTCTATTGGTAGATGATGCACATGGTTTTGGAACTCTTGGTGATGGAGGTAGAGGAACAGGATACGAGCAAGGAGTTCAAGACGATATTGACGTATATTTTGCCACTTTTGCGAAGTCGATGGCAGGTATAGGAGCGTTCCTCGCTGGAGATAAAGATGTTATCCAGTTTTTACAATACAATATGCGTTCTCAGATGTTTGCTAAATCCTTGCCTTTACCTATGGTCTTAGGAGCTCTAAAGCGATTGGATATGATTAGAACCATGCCAGAGTTAAAAGACAAACTTTGGGAAAATACCAACGCACTCCAGTCCGGATTACGAGCTGCGGGTTTTGATTTGGGAACAACGAAAACATGTATTACACCAGTATACTTAAAAGGTGATGTGCCAGAGGCCATGGCTCTGGTAAATGATCTTCGTGAAAATTATGGTGTCTTTTGTTCGATTGTCGTATATCCTGTAATCCCTAAAGGATTGATTATCCTACGACTAATTCCAACTGCAACTCATAATCGTGAAGATATCGATGAAACCATCAAAGCTTTTTCTGGAGTAAGAGAAAAGCTGGAAAATGGAACTTACAAGCAAGTCGCGGCCGCAATGATGGAAGGTTAGTCAATAGCTTTGTGTTGAGATTCCTCAAAAATTGCACCAGCTACGATAGCTTAAAGTTTAGTTTCTTGAGACACACGTTCAAGCTTATTTGAATATTTCTTATCTTGACAATGGTGGAATCTTCCTACGAAATTTTACCCTTAAAACGATTAATCCCACGTAATTTGCTCAAGTAAACGATAAGGTGGGTGATCTTTCTCGCTGTAGTGCCACTGCATTTCTCCTCCTTTACCAAAAGGGCTTTGACCTACAACTCCGAAAAGTAAAGACTGATTTGGACCAATTTTTACTTTCTCCTCGTATTTAATGACAGAATCAATAAGTTCTTTTCCATTTTTACAAACGCATGTACTCCATGAGGAATTGTCTTGTGGACAAGGGTTTAAAGCAAAGAGGTCTAGTGTCTCCTGCTTGGTGAGGCCAGCTGCCTTTGCACTAAAATTCGTAAACCAACTGCCATATTTTTTTGTAGAAGTATTCTTTTTTTGATTCACCCTCCACAATACTAAAGAATCTTTGTATGTAATTGTTAATACTGTATCTTCTGGATTCCATGAAGTATCACATCCGCTATTAAAATCCTTACCTGTCCCAACTCGTATTAGATTTACTTTACCGACCGTTTTAGCGCAGGCTAAGAGCTCTTTTACGGTTTTCGGATTGTCGCACGGACTCTTTACTTTTGCTATTACCGAGTGGTTTTTAACATCAACTTTTTTCTTAGAGTGATCACAACCTACTAGAGTGTAGATAATTAGCAAAACTGTAAGGCGAGTGCAATAGGTTCTCATTGTTTATGATTTTTTATAAAAGTATATCATTTTTTTTAAACGAGAATACGTATTTCTACTCTATTTTGTTTTAACGTTTCCGTTTTCGCTTTCTGCCAAAACCAGCAGCAGGGTTGTGCTTTCTTCTTTGATCACCATAACGCTTCCCTTTTTTATTTCCTCTGTCTTTAAAGGGTCTTCTACCTTTTCGCCTACCGGTTGACTTTTCTTTTTTGGTGATTTCTATATTCACACTTCTGCCAGAAAACTTTGGTTGGTTTGCTTCAAAAGCAGCCAGTGTTTCTTGCTCAAAGTTTTTATCTACCTCAAAAAATGAAAAAGTATCCAAAATATCAATTGCACCGATGTCTAACGCTTCGGTGATCTGCTGATCATTAATTAAACCAATTAAACGAGCGGGATTTAATCGATCTTTTCTACCTAAATTGATAAAGAAACGCGTCATATTTTCCGATGACACCTTGCCACTCTTTTCTGAAGAGGTACTCAAATCATTCAAGTCTTGGGCGTTCTCATAGTAGGATAGAAAGGTGTTAAATTCTAAAGAAACAAATCGTTGAATCAATTCCTCTCTGTCTAAACCAGACAGTTTCTCATAGATTTGAGGTAAGAAGCCCTCAATTTCACTCTTGTTCACATCTGTAGTCTTCACTCGATCGATCAAATGAAGAATTTGTTTATGACAGACTTCATCCCCTGTTGGAATAGGTTTTAGCTCAAACGTTTGTTTGATCTTCCTCTCGATTGATGCAATCTTACTTTTTTCTTTTCTATTGATCAGAACAATAGATACTCCTGTATTTCCAGCCCTTCCAGTTCTACCACTTCTATGTGTGTAGTTTTCTATTTGATCTGGAAGCTTATGGTTAATTACATGCGTTAGATTATCAACATCCAGTCCTCTAGCAGCGACATCAGTAGCTACAAGCATCTGAATATTTTTCTGACGAAATTTTTCCATAACCGTGTCGCGCTGCGCTTGAGAAAGATCCCCGTGTAGAGAATCCGCATTATAGCCATCACTGATGAGTTTGGTGGCAATTTCCTGAGTTTCTCTCCTCGTTCTGCAAAAGATAATTGCATAAATATCAGGATTGATATCGGCTATTCTCTTTAAAGCGGGATACCTGGTTCTCTCTGAAATCTGGTAATAGACATGCTTTACGTTATCCGTTCCCGAATTTTTTTCACCCGAAGAAACCTCAGCTGGATTTATCATATAATTTTCTGCAATCGCTTCCACTTCCTTGGGAAATGTTGCAGAAAATAACAATGTCTGTTTTGTTTCGGGCGTAGCTTCTAGCACTTTATCAAGTTCGTCTTTAAACCCCATATTCAGCATCTCATCGGCCTCATCCAATACCAACCACTGAACATTTCCAAGCTTCAGAGCCTTCCTTTTGATGAGATCTACCGTTCTACCTGGAGTTCCTACAACAATCTGAGCTCCTCTTTTTAATTTTTTGATTTGCTCTTCTATATTTGCCCCACCGTAAACGGTAACAACCTTGATCTTTGGAAGATACTTTGCAAAGTCCTGAATATTATTCCCTATTTGTACTGCCAACTCGCGGGTAGGTGATAAGATAATGGCTTGCGTATTTTGATTGCCCTCATCTGCCAATTCTAAAATGGGCAGACTAAAAGCTGCCGTTTTACCTGTACCAGTCTGCGCGAATGCTTTCAAATCATCCAAAGAAGTAATGATTTGTGGAATGGCTTTTTCTTGTATCACTGTAGGTTTTTCGTAACCTAATTCGTTCAAAGCCCTGTTGATAGACTCACTTAGGCCTAATTCTAAAAATGCTGACATGCTATGATTTTAATGATTCACAGATGCCCACCTGTAAACCCAATTACTCTAACGACTTAAAACTCTGATTTCTAACGCGCTTATACCGATTTTAACTGTGTAATATCTAAACATATCTCTCTGTTAAGAGATGATGCCTTGTAGAACCCATCCCTTTATCAGGGTTTCGATCGTGCAAATGTAAGTTAAATAAAACGGAAACCTAGGGTTGTAAGCAATAGAATTAGTTGTTATCCAACTGTGCAATCTGATCAAAAATATTTTTCGACA
>JABSPP010000117.1 GCA_013214275.1 Flavobacteriaceae bacterium | reverse complement strand
GGCCGCGCGACATTGTTTTGGTCATTATTGTATTAGTAATCCTGTCACGGATTATAAGAGAAAGGAAATTAAGATTGGTATGCACGAGATTGAAATAAGAAAGCTTATGGGTTCTGAGGGGCTTATAACAATGCACCAATTAGATCCTCATTTCGGTATCAATGTTAAAATGGTCGAATGGAAGAACTTGAATGATAGCAGAACTGTTCATATCACATTCACCAATAACAAAGTAAGTTCGATAATGTTCTTATGATTATTCTAAGTATTTCAGTAGTATTCGCCCTTTTAATATTCACAAGCGGATGTATAATAAGCAACATCGATCGAGAGAGAGCAAGAAAAGAATTTGACCAATCTAAATTCGATGCCGGTAAAGATCGCAATAATGTAAAAGGACGGTAATATGAAACGTGTAAGGGTCTACAATGAAAAAGGAGCTAAGTTCACCACTACAGCTGACAAGGCCATAGAGAATAATTGGGTTCCTGTTGAAGGTGTTGAGCTACTGCACAGAATGGATTTATGGTCTCGCAAAATGGAAAATGATAAAGGAATCGGAGTTTCGTTCGAGTACTACTCAGTAAAGCGTTCAGAATGTTTTGATAGACTCAAAGCACTTAGGGCTGAGGGCTATTACATTCCGGAATCGACAGAGGATCTTAATTATGACGTGGGTTGATTACAGAAAAGATCTCCGCAAACTACACCAAGACATTCGGAGAGCTGAGCTTTCTTTCAATAGGTCAGCTGAGGCCTATGTAAGATACGATAAAAGGTATCGTGAAGGTTCAAAAGTTGAGTCAGATTACAAACGTGATCAAAGAAATGTTAACAAGACTAAAAAGGCCTTAAAGGATTATAAGGAACTTCATGGATTAAAATGAAAAACTATGCACGACTTGAAAAAGAAGTCAACGAAGAAGCCCTCAAATTCTACGAGAAGAAGAGAACATTTGAGGGTTTTGTTCCCAGCGGAGTAAAAATAAAACGTCAAGATATAACAATTAAAAATGGTGGCTTTTGGGAGGGAGTACCGGAACCTAAACCTTTTAATAATCAACACGAAATAGTTTATCACTGTAACAATCTTTTTAAATTTTTGACACCATTTGGACTTGACTTAGTGCCAAAACCATAGTAAACTGTATCATCTTAATAACAAAAGGAAGTACATATGCTCTCAGTAATGCAACATTATCCTAATCCTAAACAATTACGTGAAAGATCCTTTAAAGAAGGGGTCTCTGTGGTCGATAGAGAACTGCAGGAAGCTATGGTAAAATCAGCTCAGATTAAGATAGAGAAGAATCTTGACAAGCTTGAGGAAACTGGTAATTTAGACACTACTGGGTATGGTTATCGCTGGATCGCTGACAATGTGGAATTCCTTGCATCTAAGCTTATTTCTAAACCAACTACTGAGATAGTCAAAGCTTTCTTGAACTTTCCGGAAAAGTTAAAATACGAAGGAGAAGTGGTAAGTACCTCAGGGTATTTAAATGACCTTAAGAAATACAGAGCAATGGGCATTAAAACTGCAAAAATCAAAGACGAGTTCAAAGAGCGGGAGCAGGTCAAAATAAATGAATTTGTATTCGGGTCATATGGTGTAAGAGATCGAGCGCGTACCGCATCTTATTTAATTTTGTCCATAATTCTTAGAGAAGTAATGTGTGTAAAAAGTAAAAGAGAGATCGAAAAAGAAGAAGCTAGTCTTTTAAGAAAATCTCTGAGAGATATTGGCAGCGGGAAATCTAAAAATAGTTACTCCAATATAAGTGGTAAAATTATGGACGAAGTTATTGATAGGCTGATCTATTTTAATCAGAAAGAACTTGCAGAGATAATGAAAGTTCCTACTGTAAAGGAGATCAAATCAAACAAGAAATTTATCACTGCAAAAGGGACTGCAAATTCAAAAGGTAAAGCCTTACTAAAAATATTGAATGTAAAATCAATAAAATCATTTGCTGAAGCTGGTATCATTGGAGAAGGGCGAGCTTTACTTGATCTAGTTGATTCTTCTATACCGGACATAGTTTTGAGTCAAGGTAACATAACTATGACTGAGGAATCCATGGAAGAACTCAACGACTGCCGAGACATGCTTATTGAGAGATCTTGTGAAGCTCGTCCAGTGCTTGAAAAACCTATCACAGATGGCTACACTACAAGCTATAGAGAATATCCTCTTAAAAAGCGCTTAATGAACACTAATGCCTTAGACGGTATAGAGCTATCAGAAATTGATATTAAGGCTGTTCAACGCATTCAGAGCACCCCATTCCGCATCCACACACAATACTTAAAAGCTATCAAGAAATGTATGGAAGCAGGTCTCCACATTAAGGACAAATTGAACGTTGAAGTCCCTAAGATGCTAGAGAAGCCTTCTCACTTCCCCAAATTTAAACGTGGTGGAGATAAGAAAGCTTTTGATAAGTTGAATGAAAAATGGTTTAAGGATGAAAAAAATCTTGCAGACTATCGTGAATGGTCAAAGAAAAGAGACAAGCGATTAAAGGATATTTCAAAAGCCATCTCTATAAATGATATGAACCGGAGAACAATTGAGATCGCCCAATGGTATGCTGATTATGGTGGAGTTTTTTATCTCCCTGTATACTTTGATTACAGAACTAGAACTTACTATGTTCCTACGATCATGAATCCTCAGGCATCAAAATTATCTAAGGCTTTATTTGTATCTGCCCACGCTGAGGAGATCACGGACGAGGGTATGGATTATTGGCTCGTGAACTTTGCGAACTCCATGGATAAAGTCGAAGATCGCTATGGCTTAAAGTATGGTGGTGATAAATCTCCATGGGATGTTGCCTTGTACAGTGCTAGAAATGAGCTTTCTAAGGGCGCAGAAGTGGCCAGTGACCCTATTGACACCTTTGAGTACTGGAGTAAACAAGATGATCCTTTTGGCTACCTTGCACAATCGTTTGAATGTGCTGGAGTTTTGGAAGAGGGTGCTGATTTTAGATCAAAAATTTTCATTCACTTGGATGGTTCTAATAATGGTGCACAACATGCTTCTGCTTATCTCATGGATAAGTCAACTGCGGAACTGGTAAACATGACTTACAGATCCACTGGCACATCTCCTGCAGATATGTACGGTGAGGTAGCTAATACCTATACAGATAAGTTGATCGATGAACTCTTGGATAAAGCCTTCATTGAGAAAAATGTGGTCACTCGCTCCAGCTGTAAGCGTATTGTAATGTGTATGAATTACGGACTTACTGAAGGAGGGGCTTTAAACTATGCAAAAGAGGAGATCGAGAAATACACCGATAAGGACTTAAACAATCCTTTTGATCAATTTCATGAAGAAGGGCGCCAGGGTATTTATGAGTTCTTTCGTGATGGTGTTTGGGACGCTGTTGCAGAAGTAGCTCCAGCTATTCTTAGAACTAAAAACGCCATGGCTGATCTTGGTAAGTTGGTCTGTGAGTTTGGTGATGGTATCGTTCGTTGGGAAACTTTTACAGGCAGCAAACTGGCCTTCACTAAGTACGTGGAGAAGTCTACCAAAGTGAAAAAGACTTTCAAAGGGAAATCTTTGTACTTCACCATAAAGGAGAAGCTGGACAAGATTGATCAAAAGAAAGTCTCGAACGCCACAGCTCCGAACTATACACACGGGAATGATGCGACTCACTTAAGGATGGTTGCGCTGGCCATGCCCGAAAAGGCTCCGCTGATGTTCATCCACGACTCATTCAGTACTATTGCTAAATATTCTCCAAAGCTGGCTCACGAAGCTCGACAGCAGTTTATAGTAATGTACAAAGATCGTGACCCACTCATGGAGCTCATGGAGTATAATCTCAAAGATCTATGTAAGAAATTTGGATGGAACTTTAGAGGTCTCATGGCACAAGATATTAATGATGTCAAACAAGGTTATAAAGGCCAGCAAGCTAGGTTCCTTAAGATCTTAAATCAGATCAAAGAGAACATAACTCGAACCAATGATCTTGACCTTGATGCCGTGATGGATTGTATCTATTTCTTTAGGTAAATAAAAAAAGTTGAAAAAATGAAAAACAAAGAATATTATGATAAATTAGCTTCAAAGATAGTATGGAGAGATGGCTCTCCATATCGCTATCTTAAAACATCAGATACATATAAAAAATGTGGCTGGGTTGATAAAGGTGGTTATCTAAGGATAACTATCGGAGACAGGGATATAATGGCTCACAGACTATTATGGTATATGGAGAACGGAGATATTCCGGATGGGTATCAAATTGATCACATTGATGGGAATCCTTTAAATAATATCATAGAGAACTTGAGACTAGTTACTTGCTCTCAGAACAATAAAAACAAAGGTAAATACAAAGGACGTGAAAAAGGAATATGGCAGTTTAAAAAGGAAGGTAAATGGTATGCTAGAATAGGAGTAAATGGGAAATATATTCATCTAGGTTCATTTGATTCAAAGGTGGAAGCATTGAAAGCTAGAACAGATGCGGAGATTAAGTATTTCGGAGAATTTCGGAGAAAATAAAAAAAATGAACTTTTTAGGACACTACGACTTGTAGTGTCCTTTTTTGTGTCTATATTGAATCAACTTAAACAAAAGGACACAATATGATAACAGAACAAACATTGCACGAAGCTAGAGAAAAGATCGAGGGCAGATACCAAGACCAATTAAGAGAATGGGCTAAGGGAAACTTGGAACGAATGGTTCATGATTTCTGCTTCAAGTACGGGATGAATTTCATCACTGGAATGGGCACTTGGTCTTGGAAAACTCCAAGAGGTAATGTCTCTCATGATCCTTACATTGATTTCAATCATTACGCTGTTCTTCTCGAAGAACTTGTTTGTGACTGTGAAGAATTCAGACAAGATGCTCATGCAGATATTCAGAGAACTATAAGTCAATGTGGTTTTGAAGGTATGGCAGAGTTCAAAGCTTGGTTGGAAGAGGGTAAGAAGATCGGTTATCTTTTGGATCAATCGGCAGACCGAGTTAGTTGCTGGGGTGAGTATGTTGAGCCATTTAAATATGAACGTTTTCCGGAGCACGTAAAATGAGATTAAGGGAAGTATCAGTTGGACATAAATTCGTACATTTAAAATGTATTTGTGTATTAACTCACATTGATTATAAAAATAGTCACTATACCTATTTGAATTTAAGAGATCTTAAAGTAGGTTGTTTATACGGATCTGCTGTGGTAGATGAATTCGAAGGAGATCTCAGTAAATTTATTTCAGTAAAACTTTACGAATAGGACTTGCAATCTGAATTTCACACTATATAATATAACAACTTAAACAAAACAACAAAAGGAAAACTAAAAAATGAAAACAATATTGAACCAAGATCTTAACGAAGTAAAAGATACTATTGACATCCTCTACACAGATTGTGAAATGGCTCTTGATGGTAACTGGGACAGAAGTGATGACGGATTCATGGCGATGCAAGATAGTCTACAAAAAATCACTAAATTATTGGGACTTGAAGATCCCGAAATAACTGATAACTATAATAAAGTATTGGAGGAAAGATAATGCCCTGTTTAACTGGAAATGAAGGCCAAGGCGGTCACAACTGGAAACCGGAATACGATCAACAAAAACGCAGAGCTGATAAGGCTCAACACGAAGCAGATACTTGGAAAAAATGTGCTCAAGGTTGGGAGTCAAAGTTCAACCAGCTCAACGGTACTCACAATACTCTTGTTAAAGTAAACATGCACAGAGAGGCAGTGATCTGCGCTCTAGTATCTGAGATGCGTAGTGAGCTCGGTCAAGGTAGATTTGAAGATCTTATCGAAGGTGCTGAGGAACGTGGTCAAATTGCTATCACTCCTT
>JABSPP010000116.1 GCA_013214275.1 Flavobacteriaceae bacterium | reverse complement strand
TCCTGTTGCAAGACGTATCTTGGCAGCATAGAGATCCTGTACAAGTGCTGTGTTGACACGGACTCCGTATGAAAATAGCATGTCTGTTAGGTTCAAATCTCTGGGATAGGCGAGCATTTTTCCGTCATTGTAGAGACTATCGGTATCTGCTTGTACGTTTTCAAACATCCAAAGGCTTTTCCCACCATGCATGATAAACTGGTCTAATACCAGTTTTTCTTCTGCGGTGAAGGGCTCCGTAGGCTTGGCAACAACAACGAGATCTGATGACTGCAGAGTGCTAAGTGCTTTTTTGGGGTTGCTGGCAACAGTGTCTAATGAAACTGGAGCGAGGCGGTATTTTTTTTTGACCTCGCTCAGCAAAGACACTAGGTACATATCGTTGAGTTCTCCATTTCCTTTGAGAACGGCTATTTTGTGATCCCTTGTTTTGGTGATGTTGTTTATGGCATTACTAAAAGCATATTCTAGATTCTCAATTGCGACTGCTAACTGTTGTTCCTGAGATTGAACAACACCATTTGGTAATAAAGATACAAGCTCACGTTTTTTTCCGTAGATAAATTCGACCCAAGGAAAAATAATGGCATTGGAGAGCTTCCCATTTTCTTGTACGGTGAGCTGACTGGGATACATTCCAGATTGTATTAGCTGATCTCTTTTTCCATCGGGGTGTATAAATCGAATTTTGAGTTGGGAGTTTTGGGCTTTTAATTCCTCTAGATATTGACGGGTTTCAATCTGTAATCTTTTAAATTCTGAAGGGAACTCACCCTCTAAATAAACATGGATGAGCATTCGACTTTTTACTTTTTCCAAGATCGTTTTGGTGGCATCGGATAGGGTATATCGCTGATCTTGGGTAAGGTCAAAACGCTTGTAGAAATTTTGATTGAATACATTTATCAATAGTAATCCAAGGAGTAAAACTGCAAGATGTTTTGTCTTCCTATTCATTGGTAACCCGATGTTTGGTGAGGAATAAGAAGAAGATGATAACACTAAAAAAATAGACGAGATCTCTGGTATCTATCACGCCTCTACTGATACTTTTATAGTGTTCGTGGATGCCGAATAGCTGGATGGTATATCTGGTCTGTTGGAATGAATTGGCGAGTGCGTCGAATCCGTAATAGAGGATGAATACAATAAAAACACTCAGTATAAAGGCAACGATTTGGTTTTTTGAGATTGTGGAGGTAAACAGACCTATTGCGGCATAGGCAGCAGATAAAAAGAGCAATCCAAGATAAGAGCCAACGATGCTGCCATAATCAATATTTCCTACTGGTTTTCCGAGTTCAGATATGGAAAAAATATACATAAAAGTGGGAGCGATCGCGATGATCATGAGTAAGAGTGAAGCCCAAAATTTTCCAAGGACTATGTGCCAATTCGAAATGGGTTTTGTTTGTAAGAGTTCCATGGTGCCTGTTTGGATTTCACTTGAAAACATTTTCATGGTCATGGCAGGAATTAGGAATAATAGAATCCAAGGGGCGAGATAAAAAAAGCTGTTAAGATCTGCAAAACCCGCATTTAAAATGTTAAAATCATCATCAAATACCCACAAGAATAATCCGTTCATTAATAGGAAAACACCAATTACCATGTAGGCTATGGGTGAGGCAAAGAAGGCGTAGAATTCTTTTTTAAGTATTGGGATCATGAATGTTGTTGGATGTGGATGTTCTTTGTGTTTGCACTCCGTATGAAAATGGATATTTTAAGTTCAACATGTGATTATTCTCTATGTCACTACTCATGACGAAACTCTATGGTAATGGTATCTCTGTAATTCAGTCCAAGAAGGGTTGATGCTCCTCCAACAGTTTTTAAGTTGCTTCTGTAGATGGCAATTTCTAGGTAACCTGCCGAGTTAAATAAAGCCAGTTTATTTCCATCAAATGGTCTCGAATCTTTGGCACCAGTATCTACAATCTCACTGTATTTTGAGAATACCTTCGAGAAGGTATATCGCGCGGCAAAAATAGTGTAAGATCTGCCCTTGCCAACTTCTGTAAATAGTTTCTTGCTGATATTGCTAATGACATTCCCGTAGTTATCAATATACACCACACCACCCGAAATTCTGTTCTGTTCCTGATTGATCTTGGGCTGAATCTCTGTCATTTCTTTGTGGGAATGGATTTCTTTTCCTATAACATCTAGACTTCCACCACGAGAAATAAAACAGGCAACTTGTACAAAGACATCTAGGACGGGAAAACTACTTTCTACGTAATTGTGAATAGTAATTTCTACCACTTTTTGAGGTTTGATTTCCTTGGTGATCATACAGATGAGTCCGTTGTCGGGACAAATAAAATAATGACCGTCTAGCTGTAAAGCGATGTGCCTATTATTGGGGCTCAATTCAGAATCTACACCAATAATGTGAATTGTGCCTTTTGGAAAACTCTTGTAACTATTTTTTATGATATAGGCAGTTTCTGTAATGTTAAATGGTGATATCTGATGAGTGATGTCTACGATTTTTGCCTCTGGTAATTTTGAATAAATGGCTCCTTTCACAGCACCTACAAAGTGGTCTTTGGTTCCAAAATCAGTTGTTAAGGTGATGATCGACATGAAAGAAAATCCTGTTAATTAATTGTGTAAAAGTCGGACAAAAATTCCATATAAATCTAAACAATTCTGGAAATTTATTTCCTAAATTTAGATGAGATTATAAATAATAACCTACATAAATTTCAGCATTTGAACGAACGCACTATTGAGCTAAAAGAAATCAATCCTAAAGATTTTTTTGGCACCCATAACAGTACCATTGAACAATTAAAGACCTACTTTCCCAAAATCAAAATCGTTGCTCGCGGCTCTAAATTAAAAATTTTTGGAGAGCCTGATATTCTCACCGAATTTGAAAGACGGTTAAATATGTTGATCAAGTACTTTAATCGTTACAATACGTTGGATGAAAATAGTATTGAGCGAATACTGACTTCTACTGGGAAGGAAGAAGATAAGGCCTCAGGTGGTTCATCTAGAGATATCTTAGTTCATGGTGTCAGTGGAAAGCTTATTAAAGCACAAACAGAGAACCAGCGCAAAATGGTGCAACTCATGCAAAAGAATGATCTACTTTTTGCAGTAGGTCCGGCTGGGACTGGAAAGACCTACACGGCTGTTGCTTTGGCAGTAAAAGCATTAAAAGAGAAAGAAGTTCGAAGAATTATTCTAACAAGACCAGCAGTAGAATCGGGTGAGAACTTGGGGTTTTTACCAGGTGATTTGAAGGAAAAATTAGATCCTTACATGCAGCCGCTATACGATGCTTTACGCGATATGATTCCACATGAAAAATTAGCATCACATCTAGAAAAAGGAATCATCCAAATTGCACCTTTGGCATTTATGCGAGGGCGAACGCTAGACCACGCATTTGTGATTTTAGATGAGGCGCAGAATACCACTCATAGTCAGATGAAAATGTTCCTAACACGTATGGGGATGCATGCTAAATTCATCATTACAGGAGATCCAGGACAGATTGATTTACCTCGAAAACAGGTCTCTGGACTCAAAGAAGCGCTTTTGGCACTAAAAGATATTAATGGCATAGCTCATGTGCATTTGGACGACAAAGATGTCATTCGTCACCGATTGGTGAGAAAAATTATTTCAGCCTACAAGAGCATAGAAACTGAATAAAAGAAACAGTCACTTTTTTGACTTTCGTTATTTTTACCGAAATAAATAGGATCGCATGATACATACAATAAACGAGACTCACTTTCAATTTCCAAATCAAACATCTGTTTATAAAGGCAAAGTAAGAGAGGTCTATACTATTGGTGATGAACTTTTGGTGATGATTGCATCTGACAGATTATCAGCTTTTGATGTGATTATGCCCAGACAGATTCCCTACAAAGGACAAATCTTAAATCAGATTGCTACGCAAATGATGAAAGAAACTGAGGATTTGGTTCCCAACTGGTTGATGGCCAATCCAGATGAAAATGTTACAGTAGGTCACCTATGTGAACCCTTTAAGGTAGAAATGGTCATTCGTGGATATTTATCAGGACATGCGGCAAGAGAATACAAGGCTGGAAAGCGGTTATTATGTGGTGTAGTGATGCCAGAAGAAATGAAAGAAAACGATCCGTTTCCAGCTCCGATCATTACACCGTCAACAAAAGCAGCCAACGGAGAACACGATGAAGATATTTCTAGAGAAGAGATTTTAGCTCAAGGGGTTGTCTCCGAAGAAGACTATGTAATACTGGAAGATTACACAAGGCAATTATTTCAACGTGGTACTGAAATTGCAGTACAACGAGGACTAATTTTAGTTGATACCAAATATGAGTTTGGAAAAACAAAAGAAGGTCAAATTGTGCTAATCGATGAGATTCACACGCCCGACTCGTCGCGCTATTTTTACCGTGATGGTTATGAAGAACGCCAGGCGAGGGGAGAGGCGCAAAAGCAATTATCTAAAGAATTTGTTCGCCAGTGGCTCATTCAAAATGGATTTCAAGGAAAAGAGGGACAGCAAATACCCGAGATGTCTGACGAAAAAATTCTAGAAATCTCTAATCGATATATCGAATTATATGAGCAAATTACAGGTGTTACTTTCGTAAAAGGAGATACATCCAACGTATTGGCTCGTATTGAAAATAACGTGACTGGTTTTTTAAAATCACATTAGGATGGGTTCTAAAAAAGCAATGAAAAGGATTTTTGGGTTATGATATTATTTTAGAGAAGAGCTTAAAAAAATAGGCAATTTGAAAGCAGTTACAGTTAAACAAATTAAAGATGAACTTCACCACCGTTCTCACCGAGAATTAATGGATTTATGTCTCCGACTTTCTAGGTTTAAAAAAGAAAATAAGGAGCTTATCACCTACCTGCTATTCGAATCTCAAAACGAAGAACTTTTTATTCAGCGTGTTAAGGAGTACATAGACGAGTCGTTTGATCAAATCAACACAAAAAGTGATTACTACATTCGGAAAAGTATCCGGAAAATACTCACACAAATCAAAAGGTACATCCGATATTCTAAAAAGAAAGAGACAGAAGTTGAGTTGTTAATGCATTTCTGTTGGAGGTTAGGCTCCCATGCTCCGCCCATTTCTAAAAGTACCAGGTTGGTCAATATCTACAACAGGCAGTTAACACTCATAGAAAAAGCCATGAGTTCACTCCATGAAGATCTACAATACGACTACCGTTTGGAATTGGAAAATTTAATTATCTACGAGTAATGAAACCCCAAAGACCCAACATCAAAGGCATCATCAACTCTGGGACACAAGAGATAGAAAAATTCCAAAATCAGGTATTAAGACCAATTTTAAAGCAGCAACACCAACTGCTGTCAGTACATTTTCACATGGTATTAGAAAGTCACAAAATAAATTTTTTAATGCAATCGCCAGAGGTAAAAAATCAGCTTATAGATCGCATGCTATCCAAGAACCATACGCTGAGGAATATCCAGATATGAATGATCGTTTGCATGCTTATTTTGGAAGAGTTTACAAGTTACTCAAAATACCAAAGAGAGTACAATCTACGAATGATACAAATGCTCAAAAAAAGGTTTCAGGACAATCTTTAAAAACAAAACCGCCGCTAAAATGCGACGGTTTCAACAATCAACCAAAACTTCTTAATAGCGATAGAATTACTTTTTATACTGTAATTCACACCGTTGGAAGCCATAATGTAAAATTTTTACCTTTTGAGTAGTTGCTTATAAAAGCCTTAAACATAAAGAATCATCAAGTAATATTGAATTTTGTTTAACAAACAAATAAAAATAATTAAATAAAAATAATAAAATTTTACTAATGATCCCTCATTCTTTTAAAATTAAGATGTTTTTAATTGCAGGATGATAGCCAAGTGTTTAATTACTAGAGGCTTACCTCA
>JABSPP010000115.1 GCA_013214275.1 Flavobacteriaceae bacterium | reverse complement strand
CGGAAGAACCCCCAATTATGATTAATCTGAGTTGATATTCATGAAGAGTTAGTCGCTAACACTTGATTTTACAAGTGATTACGGCACTTACAAAGGTTTCACCTTTTTAATGTCAAAAATTGTGAGTTTTACTGACACACGTGCATAACCAGTCAGTGACATATTTAATCCTATCGAGTCAGAGTTTACGATAAACCGTATTCATAGGCTTATTTTTACACATAGAATAATATGGCTTTTTCGTGAGTCTGTGCAGCATTATCAGTAGCCAATATCGTGTAGAAGTAAATATCATGAAAAACACTTGTTTTTCGTTACAACGGGTAACCCTACTGGTTTTGATATTCAGTTAACCAGCCGAAAAACAGAGGTTCTGCCTGATATGTAAACTCAGTTTAGTCATAATTGGGGGTTCTTCCGCAGACCCCCAAGATGATATTTTTATTCAATCATTTGAAATTTTAGGTCTGTTTAGAGAGCAAGTTATTGCAATATTTGATTCATCCTTTTATTAAATGATATTGAGTTATTCCCAAAGCTTGTTACCAATTCATCAGGGAAAAATGATTGATTATTAGTCCGTACTATAGATATATCACAACTTATTTTTTCTCAACTTTGTAGTTTTGTGTTCCATCAGTGATTCCTTGATTGAGATTTAAAAGCAAAACTTGGATGAACACTGAAAGTAAAATGATCAGGATCCCCAAAAATTCAAATACTTTAGCTTTCAATTGAATTCTTTAAACCTCTAACGTTTTCTTCAGCCTTAGCTATTGTGAAGAGTTCTTGTGTACTGAAATGTTTTGCTAGTTAAGGCTTTGTATTATCTTGAAAATATTAAATAAGTATGTAGACTGAATGGTGGAGCTTAAGAAAATTATGGTACGGAAGTTAATAAAAATGATACCTGCACTCAAAAACTTCCTTCCACTGAATTAACTTATAAAAATAAGACCGAGCCTAGCGTTTCAGTCCTACAGGGTTTTTATATCTCATGCTTTGACGAGAGAAATGCTTAATTGTTTATGTGTTGAACCCAATCCCTGCTTTCGCCGGAAGCAGATTTTTATTCATTTATTTATAGGGTGCTTTAGATAGTGCTATTACCTATTGATAATTGTATATAAATGTAATCAGAGAAAATCAATTTATGATTCTGACAGAGTTACAAATAGAGAATTTCCGTATATATGGTGAGGGCGATAAAGCTCTAAATATATCCTTAAAAACAGGGGTTACAGCCATTGTTGGAGAAAATGATGCGGGAAAAAGCTCTATCATTGATGCCATTCGTTTTGCACTAGGTACAACAGATCAAGATTGGTACAGACTGGAAGAGTCAGATTTCCATAAAGGAGAATCTAACCGAGAAATTCGTATTGTATGCAAATTCGAAACGCTGAGCGAAAAGGAGCTAAGGGCGTATGTTGAATATCTTACCTATGACGTTTCTGGAGAGGATAAACCACCAATCCTATATGTAAATTGGACAGCCGTGGACACAGGAACAGTACTTAAGGGGAAGCCCTTTCGTCGTATTGAGATGCGGTCTGGCAAAAAAGGAAATGGTCCTGTATTTGTTCAGGAGCTGCGCGAAAGGCTCAAGACTACATATCTACGACCTCTACGTGATGCTGAGTTAGCACTTTCATCGGGGCGCGGTTCACGCCTTTCTCAAGTTTTACTTCAAGCAAAAGAAATTGAATCATCTGGTGTTGAGTATATTCCCGGCAGTAAAATAGAACCAGAATTGCTAGGGGTACTTGGTATTGGTGATTTTGCTAATGATCTTTTAGAAAAGCAGCAAAGTATAAGTGATACAAGAAATAAAATTGACTCGCATCTTACCCACCTATCCTTACATGGAGATGAGTTAAAAAGTAGTATCAAGGTGAATAGCTCGAAAGATTCTAATAACCGACGATTACGGCAGTTACTCGAAAAGCTCGACCTAAGTCTTTCTGATGTTGATGCTAATGAATATTTTGGAAAGTTAGGACTTGGTTCAAATAACTTACTCTTTATTGCATGTGAATTGCTTTTGATGGCTCAAGATGATGTAGGCTGTAAATTATTATTAATAGAAGAACCTGAAGCTCATCTTCATACACAGCGTCAATTGAACGTAATGTCTTATTTGCAGACTCAAGCTATTAAACTAGGTGTTCAAATCATTATTACAACCCATAGCCCAAATCTCGCATCAACTATCAAATTAGATAATATAGTAATGTTGCAAGGGGGCGGTGCATTTTCTTTAGAAAAAGGTAAAACGAAATTAGCTATTTCTGATTATAGGTTTCTCGCCCGCTTTTTGGACGTGACCAAAGCCAATCTCTTTTTTGCCCGTGGTGTCATGATCGTCGAAGGTGATGCTGAGAATGTCCTTTTACCCACTATAGCGAAGTTGATTGGTCATGATTTTACATCTCATGGTGTCTCTATTGTTAATGTAGGCGGCGTAGGGCTACGCCGCTATGCCAAAATATTTCAACGTGTTGACGAGGACGAACAGTTAAATATCCCTGTTGCTTGCGTAACAGATATGGACGTTATGCCTGATTGCGCGCCAGAGATTATAGGTAAGATTAAACCTCCCCAAGAATACCCAGCCCTAACTGAGAACTGTCGTAGGCAGTGGCGTGCCAAACGTGACTTTACTGGTGATGGACTTAACGAACACCGTTCGAATATTAAGAGAAAGGCTTCCGGCCAATGTGTAAATACCTATATTTCTGATGAATGGACAATGGAATATGACTTGGCTTACTTTGGCCTTGCAGATGAAGTGTATATTGCTGCACGTTTAGCAAAGAAAGATGCTTATTACGCTAAAAATGGAGACGATTTTACCGATGATGAATTGTTGAAAGAAAAAGGTTTGGCCGAAGAAACATTACAAGAAATAAAAGATAATATTGCTGCTAGGAGCATCTCTGAGATAAAAGATTCTGAACAATACAAAGAACATTTAGCATCACATGTTTATGCAATGTTTACCCTTGGCACAAAAGCTTCTAAACCAATGGCTGCACAATATTTAGCAGATATTTTGGAAAGTAAACCACATTGTATCGATTGGCAGAAAAAACTTCCGCCTTATTTGGTGGATGCTATAAATTATGTAACACGTACGGCTAAACCAGAAAGTGTCGAGGTTTATGTGAAATGATAGGTAATAACTCATTTCAAATGCCAGTGATAACGGATGATGACATTCGTCATGCATCTCAATTGCTAGGACTGCCCTCTGATGCATTTTATGGCCCCGATGGCAATGATCCACGACAAGATGCTTTAAAACGAATGGATAGTATTGATGTGGCTGCTTGCCCAGGAAGTGGAAAAACAACACTGCTGGTTGCTAAGCTGGCTATTTTAGCCAAAAAGTGGTCTTCCTCTACTCGCGGAATCTGTGTTCTATCACATACAAACGCTGCTCGTCATGAGATTGAAAAGCACCTAGGAAATACGAGTGAAGGACAGAAGTTGCTGGGCTATCCTCATTACATTGGCACAATTCATGGGTTTGTTAATGAATTTTTGTCGCTGCCATTTTTGAGATCGAAAGGGTATGACGTAAATGTCATTGATACAGATATATGCAGAAAAAAGCGCTTGTTTTTGTTGCCTGTAAAGACCAGGAATGCTCTTGATCAGGCGAAACACAATTCATCTATTCTATCTATCCAAGATGCTAACTTTGGCGTTGGTAAAGTTCGCTGGTCTAAGGGCTCAGAGCTTGGGCAAAATACACCTACTTATCTTGAATTAGTTGATGCTTGTAGACGCTCTACTAATGATGGTTACTTCTGTCATAACGAAATGTTTCTTTGGGCTACAGAGTTAATGGATCAATCACCATTAGTTATTTCCACGCTTCGAGATCGATTTCCTATTTTACTTGTCGATGAAGCGCAAGATAATAGTCAGGAACAAACGGAAATATTGAGTAGAATATTTATGACAGGTGAAAGCTCTGTTGTTCGACAGCGTTATGGTGATGCTAATCAGGCAATTTATGATTTCCAAGGCGCGAAAGAATCCTTAAAGGATGCTTTTCCAGACCCTAACCCAATTGAGTTACCAAATAGCCACCGTTTTGGTCCAGGTATCGCCTCCCTAGTTGACCCCTTAGGTCTGAACCCATACGGACTAAAAGGAACTGGTCCCAAATTTTCACTAAACTCTAAATTGGATGATCAGAATACTATTTTTTTATTTGATGAGGATAATGCTAAAAACGTGCTTGGAGCGTACGGTGACTTGATTCTCGATGTTTTTTCAGAAAAGGAAGTTAATGCCGATTGGTTTAAAGCTAATGCGCTTGGGAACATACACAAACCTCCAAAAAAAGAGGAAGCTAGTAAGTTTCCACATCATGTTAAGCACTACATGGCCGCATACGACCATGAGCTGAATAAGTCTGACCCGAAACCTAGTACCTTCCTTCAATATATATCTTTGGGTAAGTCACTTTCTGAACATCAAGGTGAAACGTACCCAATGGTTGAAAAAATAGCGGAAGCTCTTCTTCGGCTATCGTCGTTCAATACAGAACAGAAAGTTATTGAAAGACGTAGACATAAATATCGGTATATTCTCGATTTGTTGATGCAGGAGACAGATCTGAAATCTAGAGAAACATATTTAAGGTTGATTAAAAAGTTATCAGTAGAGTGCTATTTTCCAAGTAAGGATGAGTGGGAGAATAAGTGGTGTGAACATATCAAGAAGCTTGCTCAAAAAATCGCGGGGACAGAGGAGTTGAAGCTTGAAGCAGATGAATTTCTTAGGTGGGATGATAATTCATATTTTCTGTCTGAAGATGGCAAAATCACTAAACCCAAAAGCAATACTTTTTCCCATGAAAAAAATGGTAGGGAGATATCAATTAAAGTGGGATCTATCCATTCTGTAAAAGGGCATACCCACACTGCGACACTAGTATTCGAAACATTTTGGAATGATCATAATCTTGAAAAATTATTGCCATGGATATATGGGGATACGAAAGGATGGAATAAGAAGAATGGCGAACGTCAGAAAAATCGACTTAAATCTCATTATGTAGCAATGACGCGACCAACTCACCTATTATGCTTGGCGATGAAGAGATCATCTGTTGATAATGACGCTCTAGTTCTCTTGAAAAAAAATGGATGGAAGGTTCGTGAGATATCAAAAAATGGCCACTACATTGATCTTTAGTAGAATAATAATTAGTTAACATAGTTTACATGCATTAGCTCAAACCTGAATTGACACTTTTGGTAAATAGGTTTTTATCAAGTCTGACAGTCGTAAAAGCCACCATTGCAGCCAGTCACGAAGTCGCATTGGCATGACTTTAAAGTGCTCTTAGTTGAAAAAATATAATGTCTTCTAAAGCGAATAAAAGACAAAACCTATTTACAGATACCGAACCTAAACGAATAGCAATGCTCGGCACTTCTACAAAAATTTCTCAGCCAATGCTCGCTTGCCAGTTGGATCACTAGTTTGTAGGAGATCTTTTTCAGGATAATAGAAGCCTGACGCACATAAATCGAAATCTCCGATCATGACTCTAATTGATAGCTCAGAACCATCATCCCAGGAAGCGTCACAGAAATAGTTTTATTGTACACTATTTAGTACAACGGTCTTCCATTTATCATTCCAATCATTTGTATGTATTTTCGCTCTTAGTTGTAAAATAGGATCCAAGCCTTCTCTTGACCAACGCATATGTTGCTGTCCTTTACATCGTTGATTTATTAAACTTTCTACTGTCGACTCGGCTAAGTGGCTGGTAAATACCAACCCCTTCACTTTCCTTGCTCGATAATCAACAATTCGATTTAAGTTATTTTCGATATAAGTGCTAAACTTTTTAAGTTTATCCTTTGATTTTGAATGCTTAGTAGAATTGATGAGCTGCTTTATCCTGGTGAGCGCTGCTTCAG